>JALUUW010000053.1 GCA_027021195.1 Candidatus Pacearchaeota archaeon
TTGTCACACCTTCTTATTAACCTTCCAATTTGAAATCCCTGTTTTTTATAAAAGTTCAGGGTTTTTTTATTGTTCTCAGAATAAAGTCCTAAGTTCTTAATGCCTTTTTTCTTTAAAAGTTTGTAAAGTTCTTTCATTAATCTTTCTCCTATCCTCTTTCCGCGATATTTTTTAAGAACATATATGTCAAGTAGCTTTGCATCCTCTTTCCTTATTTCCTTTAATTGACAGATACCAACTCCGACAATTTCTTTATCAAAAGACGCCACAAGAACAAGCATATTTCTGTTTTTTATAGAAAACAATAGGTATTCTTTTAATTGTTTATTTCCCTTGTCTTCTGGATTCTGGACAGAGCTTTCTATGAAAATCCTTAGTATGCCATCAAAATCGCTTTTTTTCGCTTTTCTTATTTTCATTTTAGCTCACAAAACTCTCTATAATCTTTGTATTTTTGCTGTGCTAATTTTTCTATCTCTTTTTTACTTTGATTTGTTAAAGGATAAACAGCAGACCATAAAATTAAATCTTTATTTGCAAACTTTCTTTTAAATAAATAAGTGCCGTCTTTTTTTAAGCTATTTGCTCCGTAATTAATATACTTGTAATTGTTACCAATAGCCCATTTGATAATATAATACTGCATAAATTCATTTGGGTAAAGATTCTGATATTTTTTCAAAGAAACATTCCTGTAATTCTGAATTGTTTTATCGTTCTTAAAAAACAAGCTGATTCTTCCGGCAATGACTTCTTTACCATACTTAACCAGCAAAAATTTTCTATTTTCCTCTGGGATAGTTTTAAAAAGCGATTTCCAAAAACTTAAGGGTTTATATTCTGCCATGTTTCTTTGCATATTTGCTTTCTCAATCTTAAAATATTCTTTAATATCTTCTTCTGTCTTGACTTCTTTTATAATAAGTTCTACTTTTCCTGCCTTGTTTAATGGTTTTTTAACGGCTTTTCTTGCCTTTGAATCATTTAATGTTTTATTCCAAAAATCCTCTAAAGTTGATAACCCTAAAACCGGAAAAACATAATTTGGAAATATTATTAGCCCCTCTTTTTCTAAAATTTCTGCTTTTTCTTTTGTTACATTGTTAATAGATATGGCTTCAACATTTTTTATCTCTTCTAATGTTTTGAGGATTAATTTTCTGATAGTTGTCTTGTCCTTTTTTAATGCTATTGGTCCACCTTCTGCAGAATAAGGCAATGAAACAAATTCTTTATTCTCTTTGAATAAAGGCAACATTCCCACAATCTCATTTTTATCCTCAGCCACAACATATCTCGCTTCATCAAAATTTTTCTCTAAAAAAGCAAGCCAAAAATAAGTATGAAAAAATCGGGCATCTTTGCATCTCTCAATAAATTTTTCATAAGGTTTTTTTATTTGTTTAATGTTTCTAATTACTGATATTTTCATTTTCTCATTATCAGATAAAAATAATTTTCCATATCCAAAGGGCATGTATTTGTGACATTCACCTTTCCTTTTATCTTTAATCCGGCTTTCTTTATATAATCTTCAAATTTAGATGGACAGATAAAATACTCTCCTCCAAAATCTTTTCTGAAAACCAAGTCTTTCATACCCTGAGCCATTTTTAATTCAAGCTTATCCTTGATTTGTTTGGCCTCTTTAATCCATCTATTGATTGATTTTCTTAGTATAATCTCTCTTTCCTCCATATTCTTGTATTCAGCAATAAAATTATCTGTGCATAAAAACATCCCTTCTCTTTTCAGGATATTTTTTATCATATTCAGGAATTTATTCTTACTGGTAAAAGGAATATGGTGAAATGCTGTTGTCATGACAGCAATATCAAATTTATGTATGGATTTAAACTTCTCTGCAGAAGACTGGATTATTTTTACTTGTTTATATTTTTGTTTGAGTTTATTCAGCTTCATACAGCAATTTTTATCTGGTTCAACAAGAGTTATATTCATTTTTGGGAATTTAGAAAGAAGGGATTTAGTGAATCTTCCAGTACCAGCACCAAATTCCACAACTTTTAGCTTTTTGTTTTTATTATACCTTTCAATTATAAAATCAATAATTATTCTTTGCTCTAATGGATATTTCTCCATAAATTTATCATATTCTTCTAAATTAAATTTCTCTGAGAGTTGGTATCTATTTTCTAGTTTCATTTCATCCTCTTTTTATTTAATTTTCCAGCAGCCATTTCCAGACAGGCTTGACAATTATTTTCTTTCCATTTTCATCAAATTCGTCTTCATCTTCAAGAGTTAAAATAGTGCCCTGTTTTAATTTATACTTGTTCATTGCATCTGCCAGCCCTTCAATTTCCCTTTTTTTTGTTCTTGGATTACTTAAACTTAATGAAACCTGAATTGCTTCAGTTATTTTTAATCCTTGCTTAATAACAAAGTCGCATTCACCTTTGTTATAGTAGTAGTACACTTCTTTCTTTTGGCGAAGAAGGTTAATAAATACTAGGTTTTCAAGCCTATGCCCTGTATTTTCTGAGAAGTTAAATGCCACTGTTTTTAAAAAACTGTTATCTCCTGCATAAAATTTAGATGAGGAAACTTTTTGTTTTTTAATTGAGTAATCAAACTTATTTATTGTAAATCCTAAAAATACGCTTTTTAAATAATCTATATAATTTTTTATCATGCTTAAGCTTTTTATTCCGGAAACTTGCTTTAAAGTTGAATAAGAGTAAGTGCTTCCAATATTTGAAAAAAGGTACAAAACAAGATCCTTATACTCTTTTGTCTTCCTTATATCATACCTGCTTATGATGTCTTTATAAAATATGTCTTCAAAATACTGTTTTGATAATTCCAGATCGTTATTTTTTAAGACAAGAGGAAATCCGCCTTTTTCAAAATATTCATTAAATGCTTTTATCAGCTGTTGTTTTTCTTTGGTTGTCCTGTATTCTGGTTTTAATCCTATTAATTTTAAGAACTCCATGAATGAAAACGGATAAAGATTCAGTATTTTGTTTCTTCCGGTTAAATATGTGGATATTTCTGAGCTTAATAAAGAAGAATTAGACCCTGTAACAAAGACCTTTATATCCTTGGAATAAAGATTATTGACCCATTTCTCCCAAAGCCTGATATTCTGCACCTCATCAAGAAGATAGATTATTTTTGTTTCAAATCCGTAAATCTCTCCTGCAATATCTTCAATATCTGAAAAATTGCCTGTTTCAAAGTCAGTCATCCTGACATCATCAAAATTGATATAAATTGAATTTTCTTTTATTTTATCAGCAATAATCTTCAGCAGGGAGCTTTTTCCGCATCTTCTTATCCCTGAAATTATGATTATCTCATTTCCACGCATAAATCTCTCTAAAGAAACATCTCTGTCAATTAGTTCATTTTTCTTTTTAAATAATTCCTGCTGGTCTGCAATTATCTGCCTTAATTTTTCCTTTTTCATGTATTTTCATAATTTTGGGATTTATAAACCTTTCTTTTCTATTTAATATGTATTTATAAATGAATATCAGTTGAAAAAGAAAATCTTAAGTTTACTGTTCTTGGCTTTTTCATTCAAATTCTCACAAGATTCCTGCACTTCTTGTTTGATGAAATGCAGCTTATGTTTTCTATTGTAATGTCAAGAATTCTCTGGATTGCCTCTTCGCTGTTGAATGCGTTGTGGGGAGTGATGATTACATTGTCAAAAGTCAGGAGAAGGTGATTCTCAAGAAGGTTCTGGAGATGCTTTTTCGGGAAATTTTTTGAAAGCAGCTGTATTTCTTCTTTTATGAGAGACTCTTCTTCAAGAACATCAAGAGCAGCTCCTTTGAGATGGCCTTTTGCAAGAGCATTAACAAGGGATTTTGTTTCAATAAGCCCTCCTCTTGCAGTATTAACAATATAAGCCCCTTTTTTCATAGTTTTTATGTTTTTGCTGTTTATCAGATGGCGGGTTGATTTGTTGTACGGGCAGTGAAGAGTGATTATGTCTGAATTTTTCAGAAGATTTTGAAGAGGAGAGTATTTAATTCCTAATTTTTTCTCAAGGCTTTTGTCTTTATTGATGTCATATGCGATAATATTCATTTCAAATCCCTTAGCAATCCTTGCCACGTGTTTTCCTATATTTCCAAGCCCTATGATTCCAAGGGTTTTTCCCTTTAAGTCAAACCCTCTTAACCCTTCAAGAGAGAAATTTCCCCTTATTGTCCTCTCATAAGACTTGTGGATTTTTCTTGAAAGCGCGAGAATCAGCGCAAAAGTATGCTCTGCAACTGTATTCTCCCCGTAAGAGGGAACATTAGAAACAAGGACTTTTTTCTTTCTGCACTCTTTAAGGTCAATGTGGTCAAATCCTGTTGACCTTGTCGCTATTGCTTTCAGCTTTGGAAGCCTGTTCAGGACTTTTTTGTCAATTTTTGAATATATAAAAACAGAAACAATATCTGCGTCTTTTGCCAGTTCTGCGCTCTTTTCATCCAGAACCCCGCTGAAAAACAAAATCCTGCTGTTTCTTTTGCCAAGCCTTTTCCTTACATACTCCTTTTCCCACTCTTCAGCCTCAAAAAATGCTATTTTCATTTGCTGTTAATTTTTCTAAGCCCACACTATCTTCTTTAGTTTTTTTGTAATTTTTAATGGCTCTTTGTTCTGCCAGATGTTTCTTCCTATTGCCATTCCTATTGCTCCTGATTTTATTATTTCTCTTGCCTGTTTTAACAACTCTTTTTCATCTTTTTTTGTTCCTCCTGCAACAACTACTTTTGTCCTTCCGGCACTCTTTACTGCCCACTTCAAGTCTTTAGGATTTCCATTATATTTTATTTTAATAATGTCCGCACCAATCTCCAGGCCAACCCTGCACGCATAAGCCATAAGCTCTTTTTCAGGAATCTCTTTAACACCTTTTCCTCGAGGATAAATCCATGCTATTACAGGCAGGCCTTTTTTATGAGCCTCTCTCTGGATTTTCTCAAATTCGCTCAGCATTTCACTTTCATGAATGCTTCCTATGTAAATAGTATACCCGACTGCCTTTGCGCCGAGCTTTAGTGCCTCAGAGACAGTGCATAATTGCGCAGAAACAGGCTCGCCCTTTACAAGATTTGTTTTTCCGTTTAATTTCAGAATCAGAGGAACTTTTGATTTTTTTATCTCTTTATTGTATTTCTCAGCAATTCCTTTTTGAAAAATCAAACCAGTATAACCTCCCTTTTTTGCAATATCTATAATGTATAACGGATCAGCATTCTTATCATTAAAATCACTCGGACCGTGCTCAAGACCCTGATCATAAGCTAAAAACAGCGCCTTTCCTTTCCTGAGAATTTTGTTTAGTTTTGATTTCATCTTCCCTCTTTTATGGAATTCTGCAGTTTAGATTCCATTTTTAACCTCCTTAATTTATTTTAATTTCATCCTCAATAGATTATTCTTAGCTCCAAAATGCCTTATTACAGCCTCGCTTTCCCTTAATCCAAGCTTTAGGCTGTCTTCTATGCCTTTCCCTGCAACAAGCCCTGCAACAAATCCTGACGCAAAAGCATCTCCTGCTCCAGTTCTCTCAACAACTTTTATCTTATGGGGCTTAAGGAAATATTTTTTGCTATTAAGTGAATTATAACAGCTTATTGATTTGTTTTTGTCTGTAACCACAACAATTTTCGGACCTAATTTTCCCAGTTTTTTAAGAAGGTCTTTCTCGTTGTCTTTGTATTTGTCAGCCAACATACGCGCCTCTTCTTTGTTAAGTATCAGAACCTCGCATAATTTTAGAAGTGATGATAAGTCTTCTTCTTTAATCAGGTAATCACTTGGGTTAAAAGCCAGTTTAACTCCTCTTTCTGCAAGAACCTCTGCAAGATATTTTTGTGATTTAAAACTTTCTCCAAGAAGCGAAGAATAATAAATCCATTTAGTCTTTATCTTTCTTACATCTATCTCCCCAAAATTAAGATTGTTGTTCAATCCCTTATAAGTAAGGATTGTTCTGCTTTTCTCCTTGCTGTCAAGTATTATTGAATACCCGCTCATTGAGTTTCTCTCAATTTTTCCAAGAAACCTTATTTTTTCTTTTTTAAAAAGCCCGAGAATTTTTCTTCCATTTTCATCATCTCCAAGCTTGCATATGCATCCTGTTTTTAATCCGAATCTTGCAAAAGCAACAGCTGTATTTGTCCCGCCTCCGCCAATATCGAATTTCAGGTCTTTAATGAGAATTTTTGCTCCAACAGGATACGAAATTGTATTTTTTTTCTCGTGAATGCCTGTATCAACAAAAACGTCCACTACTGCGCTTCCAAAAGTTACTATGTCATACATTTTTACCTATATCTTTCTTCATTAAAATATATTCAGCATGACTCCACCCTAAAGGAACTGCCCAATATACAATGTCTTCCTTAAATTTTTTTACGAATTTTTCATTAAGCTCTTCTGATTTTTGCATGCCTTTGAGTATTCTTGAATTAAATTCTATCTCATTCTCCTTCCAGACATCATACTCTTCTCTTGTTGCAATATGCTCTGGCAGAATCCCTTCAGTTCTTTTTGCTGTTTTTTTTATCCACCTTTCACATCTTGAGCAGCTTTTGTTCTCTCCGATCTTTCTGTAAAACTTTCCTGTCCATGCTGTAAAAACAGTCCATCCTCCGCTTCCACCTGTATACCAGTGCCAGTCTTTAGTCACTTCAAATTTTCTGAATCTTCTGAATCCTCCTGCTTCCCTGTACCACAGGTTTTTCTCAAGATGTTTTAATGTTCTTTTGAGTATCTGCTGCGAGTTTGCAAGATTAAAATAAAAAGGGGAAAGCTGAGAGCTGTCACACACCTCAGGAAACCTTAGGTTCTTCATAAACAATCCTGTCTTTCTGTTAAACATTTTTTTTAATATGTTGCTGTGAATCTGCTTTGCTTTTTTTTGCCATTCTTTGCATTCATTTTTGTATCCAAGTATCTTTGCGATTTCTGATGCATCGTACAGTCCGCGGGTACAGGCGCAATTTGCCCATATTTCATGGCCTTTTTCAAGCTCATATAACTCATGTATGCTTGTTTCTGTTCTTATAAGGCCGTTTTTGTTTCTGCTGAACTTAAAAACCAGTCCGGAACACTTTTTAATTAGAGGCCACATGTCTCTTAGAAATTCCTTGTTTTTTGTGTGGAGATAGGTATCATAAATCCCGTGAAGAATGAGCCCTGTATTATCATGCTGGTGTTTTCTTGAAACAGAAGGCCATCCGTCTTTATGGTACCGATGAAATATCTCGCTGTACTGGTCAAGATCTGCATGCTCATTTACAAAATAATAAAATTTTTCTGAATTTTTTTCATGCTTTACTCTGTTTAGAGCTTTTGTCATCATTACTCCGTCGCGGATATAAACATAAGGGTATGCTCCATTCTTGGGAGTTGCCAGAATTCCTCCGTTTTTTAGTTGCAGGCTTTTCAGGACCGACGTGCTTTTTTTTATTAAATCCATCTTAAATTTTATGCTTATTTTTAAATATCCTCTTTTTGAACTTAAAATCATAATCGTGCCCTGCATTTTTTGAATAGATTGTAAGGACTTCAAGTCTTCTATTTCCTGTATTAATCAGCCGGTGCCCTGCTTTTTTAGGGATTATGTATATTTTTTCTTTTTTCAGACTGAAAGCTTTTGTTCTCCCGTTTTTATCTTGAATAAGGAGTTTTCCCTTTCCATTAAGAAGGATGTAAATCTCTTCAACCGGCTTTTTATGCCTGTGTCCCTTAGTCATGTAGAATTCAGAGTTGATTGTTCCTGGTTCAATTACTGTTAATCCGTATTCAAATGCTCCAAAATCTTTTATATAGACACTGTAGATTACCGGATTTCCTTTTGCATTGCTAACATCCTTGAATCTGTCTTTCATGTCATTTAGTCTTCTAACAATTTTAGTGTCATATTTCTTCTTCAAAGATGCATAATCAAATTCAGTTTTCATTACATCCACGGCGAGGATATCACTGCTTTAAAGCAGGGAAGAATACCCTCCCAGATAATTTAATTCTTTTTGGTCTTGGATTGATTGCTGCCAATAACATTTTTTAAGCTGATGCCCTGCCCTTTATGGAGGGCTTGTTCATTTTTCCTCCTTTTTTTCTATTTAAGAAATAAGATGAAGGTGTTTTTAAGTTTGTTGATTGAAATGTGAAATGAGCATGGCTGAAATTTAGTGCAACAGAGCAAGGAGCGAAGGAGAATTTTAGAATTGGAAATTCGGCGTTGTTTTAGGAAGCATTATAAATAGGCTTTGCCTTTGCAAAATAATGATTGAAAAATTAAAACGAAAAGATGTGGGAGAAGCCGCAAAAGTTTACAACAAAGGGCTTCAAATGGAAATTCCAAAGGGATATGCTACTTTAGATGAAACAATAAAACATTTGAAAAAAGTTAGAACATTTGTTTACAAAGAAAATCAAAAAATTAAAGGACTAATTT
>JALUUW010000054.1 GCA_027021195.1 Candidatus Pacearchaeota archaeon
GGGACAAGTATTACTGGTTCAGATACAGAAGATGCAGAAATGAGCGATGCAAAAAAAAGATATTGCAAAGATATTCCAGCTGGATTCAAAAGGAACGATTTTTCATACCTGTGAACAAGGTTTTGAGGTCCCTTGGTAATGCAGGAATCCCGATTGGATCCATAAACCTTGTCCCGATAGAAGTTCATGAGAACACACCTGTAATATACCACAACTTCCAGCCAATTGGCAGAAACGTGCTTGTTCTGGCAATTGATGGTGCAGAACTCCATTTCAAGGATATATTCCCTGAAAGAGGTGAAAGCTATCAGGATACAGAAAATACTTTGAAAACTTTTTTTGCCTTCAGAGATGAAGTCGTAGTTGTCAAAGAGGGCAATGTCATAGGTGAGATAAACGGACTTCCTGTGAGAGAATACGTAAAAAAGAGATTTGAAATGGAAATCGAGGAAAATGAGTTTGTTGAAAAAATTGAGAAAGGAGATTTTTCAGCCATATCTCCATTTGGTTTAGCATTAATTAGTAAAGAAAATTTTGGTGCTTCTGTAATAGGTTTAACAGCTTATCCTCTTAATTTTTATCCATTTTATTTAAATTTAGAAAAATTTAATACCAATGGACTTGTTATCGGAGAAGTTTTCTCCAAAAAACCACATGAGTTTGTTGATTTTGGAGAAAAAATTATGGATGATTCCTTAAAGCTGTTTTTTGTTGATTCAACAAGTCTCCTTGCCTATAGGGGTGAAACTTACGAGGTTTTTGATTTTCTTTCAGAAAAACTTAGAAAAAAATTTCTTATATTGTTCACTTCTCTTCCCTCAGCACTGCTTCAAGAGATTCCAGAAAGAAAATTTATATCTGAAATTGAGCCGGGAATTTTCTTTTTTGGATCCGGCACATCTCTTTTATTAAAGTTCAAGACAGACTAAGGAAGATTAGAATGGTAAGCATTGTTGCTAAAGACGAAAGACCTGAAATAATAGAATACTGAATATATTTCTGGGTAGCTTTCGTTACATTCCAGTCATTAACTACCATTTTAAACACGGAGTAAACCACACCTACTACAGGTATAAATGCAAGAAGCATAGTACTCATGTAAAAAAATATAATACCTATTAAGAAATAAATTAAAAGAAAAACATAAAAAACCTTTATAAGGGTTTTATAGTAAAAAACCACACCAAACGTTTTCAGTCCCGCTTCCGTGTCTGAACTTATATCCTTCAGATCCTTCAGGAAGAGTGTTGATAGCATAAGAGGGGTAAAAAGTACTGCAATTTTCATCGCATTTAAATCGAGGTTTTTCACAAGAGCGTACATGAGCACAATATACGACGGAACTGCAATAAGATAAACGAGAAATTCGGTGAGATAGTGCTTTTTCAGTCTAAGCCCTGTAATTGTTCTATCGGAGTATAGAAATGTTACTACCAAAACAAGTAGAAAAAGGAAAAATGCAACCCTATTTTTTGAAAGAAACAGTACAAATACTGTGGATATCAAATAAAGGATTGAAACAATTACATATCCCAACCTTCTCGCAACATAATTGATAAAGGGAGTGTTCTTCCCTCCCTTAAAGTCATCCTCGGCATCATTAATGTGATTCCAGAGATTATTAGCTGGATAAAAGAGAAATGTGAAGGCCACAGGCTTCCATAATCCATTGATACCACCTGCAAAAGCTCCGGCGATCATAGGTAACAACGGAAATGGGAAAATTATATTGTAAGGTTTGAGAGAGTATTCAAAAATTTTCTTGATCATTCTTTAAAAAAACATTACTGGATTTAAGTTCCAAAGAATAATT
>JALUUW010000055.1 GCA_027021195.1 Candidatus Pacearchaeota archaeon
ATTTAATATGCCATTATTTAACTTGTCAATTTCTTTTTCAAGCATGTCTCCAATCATTCCTATAATAGCAAGCTTTGCTATTTCTTTGTGTTTTGGATTAAGCTGACTGCAGAATAAATATGTAAGGCCAGAGCTGCTGATTTTCTGCCTGTCATGAAGCTCAGGATTTATTATGTTTATGTTCTTGGGAACATCCTGAACTATTTCATGATGGTCAATGATAAATACTTCTTTTATTCCTGATTTTTCAATATAATCCATGCTTCCTGATGCCAAGTCCAAAAAAAGAATTATTTTGTCTTTTGGAAGATCGTAGATGAATTGCTCTTCAAGGCTTTTGACAATTTTAACAGAAAATTTTTTATCAAGATTTTTCAGGGTTTTTATTGCAATTGCTGCCGAAGTTATTCCGTCAGTGTCAAAGTGGCTGACAATTAATATCTCTTTTTCTTTTGATTTCTCAAGAAACTTATCAGCAACAAGCTTAATTCTCTCTTCCAAAGACTCTCCTCTTTTTTCCATACTCTAAAGATTAATTTAATTTAAAGACTTAAAATAATGTTCTTTCTTTGGAGCTTCCCCTTTTAATCTTTTATCTTAAAGTATTTTTTAAGCTTTCTAAGCTGTGCAAAGACTCTGTCTTTTTCTCTCATTGCTCTTTTGTCCTGCTTATTTTTTTCGTAATGTTTTTTTATTCTTTCAAGCTTTTCTTTAACATTCTTTAAGTCAGGATTAATATATTTTCCTTTTTCCTTAAGAATTTTTGAAATCTTTTTATCATATTCTTTTGGGTGAATTCCTTCTTGCCTCAGGCTTTCCCCTATTTTTTCAGAAGTAAGGCCCTTGTCTGCCAGCTCTATTACCTTTTTCTCAAATTGCGCCTGAGATATTTTTACAGATTTTACAGCTTTTTTTGACTTTGAAGCCCTTTTGCCTTTTTTTGTTTCTTCTTTGGTTGTTTTTTCTGCCATTTATATTGATTGTAATTTGGTTTTTTAAAGCTTGCTGTGGGTTTTTGCCTGCAGAAGCACCAGGATTTTCAGCAGATTAGCAGAGCCAAGTGTTTTAAATATTGAAATATTTTATATGAGATAGGGAGAACAATAGGCATTTTAAGCCTGAAAGGAAGTGTCGGCAAGACTTCCAGTGTTGTTGCCCTTGGAAATACTGCACCATGCACTGAACAAGACAGCAAATATAAGCGACACAATCCATTCTCTTGATAAGTTTGACGTGATTCCGTCGTCTATCTTTTGCAGAATAAAAATCAACCCTCTGAAGCTAAAGGACAAGATTTCCTCTCTGAGAAGAAGATATGACATTATTCTTATTGATTCTTCATCCTCTCTGAATGAAGAGATTTTGTCAGCAATGATTGCATCTGACGAGCTGTTTGTTGTAACAACTCCTGACTATTCAACTTTAAGCAGAACCTTAAAAGCCGTGAAGCTGGCAAAGCAGAGAAGAACCCCTATAAACGGCCTGATTTTAAACAAAGTCCATAATAAAAATTTTGAGCTTTCTATAGACGAGATTGAAAAAACAGCAGAGGTTCCTGTTCTTGCAGTTATTCCTTATGACATTAATGTTCTAAGGGCATTGTCTGAGTTCATGCCATCTACTGCTTACAGGCCAAAATCAGCAGGCAGCAAGGAATACAGGAAGCTTGCGGCTTTGATGATTGGGGAGAAATACAAGCCCTTTAAGGCAAGAAGCCTGTTCAGGATAACCCCCAAAAGGCAGGACATAAACAGGGAAATTTTTTATGAGAGGGTGTTTGGGTGAATAAGAAAGATTCTGGAT
>JALUUW010000056.1 GCA_027021195.1 Candidatus Pacearchaeota archaeon
ATTACATTGAATTATTACAAGAACTTGGAAAAGAAAAGGGAATTATTGGAATAATCTTTAGGAAAGCACAAAATAGGATTCAGGATCCTGCAAAATTAAGAAAATTAATCTATTTAATCAATAATGAAAACTGGTTAAACCTGGAATCAGATATTAAGGGAAACATGTATGAGGGCCTGCTCCAGAAAAATGCTGAGGACGTAAAAAGTGGAGCGGGGCAATACTTTACTCCAAGGCCATTGATTAATGCGATTGTTGAAGTTATGAGGCCTGAACCGGGAATGAAAATTCATGATCCGGCTTGTGGAACGGGTGGCTTTCTTCTGTCTGCAAATAATTATATTTTAAACAATTACCAATTGGATAAAGATCAAAAAAAAGAATTAAAACATAATACTTTTACCGGCAATGATATAGTGCCAATGACTGCAAGGCTTTGTGTCATGAATCTATATCTTCATGGGATAAATGGAGAAGAAAGCCCAATAAGCGGGCAAGATTCTTTGAAAAGAAATCCTGGAGCAATATATGATATGGTCTTGACAAATCCGCCTTTTGGAACAAAATCTTCAGATAAGGTTATAACTGATGAAGGAGAAACAGGTAGGCAGGATTCAAGTATCTTAAGAGATGATTTTTGGACTGAGACAAGTAATAAACAACTTAATTTCTTACAGCATATAAAAAGTATTTTAAAAATAAATGGACGTGCGGCAGTTGTTCTCCCAGACAATGTTTTATTTGAAGGGGGTGCAGGAGAAATAATTAGAAAAAAACTCATGCAAACATGTGATTTGCACACCATTTTAAGATTGCCCACAGGAATTTTTTATAAGCCAGGGGTTAAAGCAAATGTATTATTTTTTGATAAAAAGGAAGCATCTGATAAGGCCCACACATCCAAAGTATGGATTTATGACTTAAGAACCAATAAACATTTTACTCTCAAACAAAATCCTCTTAAACAAACCGATTTGAAAGATTTTGTCAATTGCTACAATCCAGAAAATAGGTACAAAAGAAAAGAAACAGAAAGATTCAAATGTTTTTCTTATGAAGAAATCTTAAAAAGGGACAAAACAAACTTGGATATTTTTTGGCTAAAAGATGAAAATCTCGAAGATTTAGAGAATCTCCCAGATCCAGATCAAATTGCTTCTTCTTTACTTGAAGACTTGGAATCTGCAGTTGAACAGCTTAAAAAGATTCAGTCTGATTTGTCCTACTAATTTCTCCTAAGAAAAAACAATACTAAAATTTGCCTCAAAACCCCTCCCCAAAAACACATATTCTTAAAAAGGAAAAATTTTCTGAAACTAAATGATTTTTAAAAAAACAAGGCAGATAAGAGAAGCGATACTTGAATCAAACAGGAAAAATTCATTCATTGACCAGGAAGGGCGAATTGATTTGGGAAGATACGACGATGCCTTTGATGTGGCAAAAAGAATAGAGCAAAAAGCCAAAATCCCTGTCTGTCATGAGGCATTTTCATACCTTCAAAAAAGGCACGACTCGCTCTCACGCCTTTCATACGAAATCTTCAGGCACTCTTTAAGACCTTAAAGCTCACTCTCCAGCGAAAACTCCTTATCCCGATGTCACCTGCCTTTTTTATCTTCAAGCAGCCTATCTTCTTCCCGCAATCCCTCAAAACCTCCTCCAAAACCTCTTCTTTTTCCCCAAAGCCGTGATAAAAAACAACAGTTCCCTTTTTTGACAAGCCAAGCGCAACCTTCAAAAAAGTCTCTTCTAACTTCGGCCTCGGCATGACAATAAAATCAAATT
>JALUUW010000057.1 GCA_027021195.1 Candidatus Pacearchaeota archaeon
GCAATTCGCTTTGAGCAATCCAATTGTTCTCCTCAGATTGCGAAATGCAAATTGTGAGTAAGTTCAAATCCTCTTCGATGGCTATTTCGTATAAAAGAGCATAATAAGTCTTCAAATGATAGACTCCAAATCTCAGATATCTCAAATATGCTTGGGAATATATTGACTAGAGAAAGAAATTATATGTGTATGAGGTTTCCCTGTGGAGCTGGAGATTCAATGCTTGGAATAGATGTTGATGGGTCTATATATCCTTGCGAAGAAATGAACGGAAAAAGGGAACTTATCGTGGGCAATATCCTACAAGATGACTTGGATAAGATACTGAATTCCGATTTAAATAAAACTCTTAGAAGGAGAAAAATAGAGGATTTAGAGGATTGCGTGAATTGTTCAATTCAAACAGTTTGTGAGGTTACCTGTGCTAACCATTCTTATAATGAAAGCAGAAATTTTAATACAAAAACTGAAAAATGTGAATACTATAAGGTAATGTTTCCAGGGTTAATGTGGAGGATACATGATGATTTAGAGGGAATGTTAACATTACTTTAAAAAGTTTGGATGATTAATTAAAGGATGAGGTTGAGTAAAAAAGAAAGAGAAATACTAAGGTCTCTTGAAGTTTTAGAGGAAAAAAAGAGGTCTGAGAATTCTCCTGAATTGATTATAAGGAAGTATTCTCTTGGACAAAAAAAAATCCTTCATTTAGGAATTCTCCACTGGTATTACAATAAGGGAATGGACTTTTCAAAAATATTAAAGGAAATAAAATATTTTGAACCGGATTGTGTTATATTTGAGATGGAGAATAAAGACTGTGAAGATATGAAAAAGATGAATCCTGAAGAAAGAAAGTATTGGTTTGGAGAAAATGGAATAATCTTTAGTGAATTAGATGGATCAATTAGTGTCTTTGGCTCAGATATAAATCATGAGGACGAGGCTAGCCTCAAAGAAATTGAAGGAAAATTTTCTGAGGAAGAGATTCAGGCATACAAGATTTATACCCGGTTTCCCTCGATTTTTTTGAATGGTAATTTGAATCCGATTGAATCTTTAAAAGAAAGTGCAAAATCTCTAAACCTTGAATTTGGTAAGCGAATTGAAAAGATAATCAGGAATTATGTTAAAAGATATTTAAAAAAAGATTTAGAAAATATAAAAATGGGAGATGATCTTTCGATTTGCCCTTACTATCTGGATAACCCCCTTAGTCTTATCGCAAAAAATTCAAACTTTTTTAGAGAAGAAGAAATGGTCAGTAATTGCTTGGATATGATGAAAAATTACAAACGAATAGTCATAATAAATGGGAGAAATCATGTTATTCGGCAAGAAGCCTTTTGGAAGTTCAAAGAACGAGTTTTTTAATGGCCTCTATGTGCTCTGCTACCGCAAGGCCTTTTTTCGTTAGGTTGATTATTTTTATCCTGCCTTTCTTTTCAAAAGACACAAGGCCGATTTGTTCCAATGTCTGGAGGATTTTGACGGCGTGAGAATAGGTGCAATCCACTTCTTTTGCCAGCTGGCTTCCGTATTTTGCGCGAGTGACCTTTTTTAAGGCTATCAGCATCATTGCCGGCTTTCTTCTGAAAAACAGGTCGAAGTTGTCTGCCATTGTATATTTTATAACCTATATGTTAGAGTGCTTGATTACTTATAAGCTTTTCTCAAAAAATTTGCCCACGCTCAGTAGAGACAAAATTTCTTATCTCGGTTATTTAACTGGGCAGTTTACCTGGC
>JALUUW010000058.1 GCA_027021195.1 Candidatus Pacearchaeota archaeon
TACTCCTGCTCCAGTGTCTCCGAACACTCTTGTGCTTCTGCACTCTCCTTCGCTGAACTGCCTGTTTGCAGTGTAAAAAAGATCATGAGTCCCTGCTCCAATCAAGGTAAAAGTCTCGTCAACCCCGTCAACATCATCGCCTGCAATATTGAACTGAGACTCTAAAATTGACAGGTTAGTTCCATTAAGGTTTGTGGTTCCCCCGTTTCCAGACTCATCAGCATATGTGCCAGTAGCTGTAAAATTAAAGCACTGTATGTTTACCCAGTTGATGCTTGAGTTTGTAGAAGCATAAACCTCACCCTCTGGATTTGCAAGGCTCCAATTGTATAATACATTATCATTTGAATCAGCCAACTGAATTGTACCTGAAACATTTCCGAAATAACCCTGCCATGCCTGAGTTGTTGAATAAGCAGTGATTGTAATCTCAGAGACATTTCCTGCAATTGCAGAGTCTGTTCCTGCAGCATCAGCAGGAGCTGTTTCTGACCTTACTTCAGTTACGCTTCCTCCTGTTGGCTCTATTGCAGCTGCAAGTGGAAAGACTAAAAGCATGCCTAAGGCTAAGATGCTTAATGAAATCAAAATCCTTGAATTTTCCCTCACCATCTTTTGTTTTTTTGTCACGCTCTTTTAGATGTTATTATCATAACATAAGTACTTTATAAATGTTTCGTTTTTTTCATTTATGAAAAAATTATTTCATAAATTGAAAATAATTTTCAAAAGTGATATATTTATATAGTAAAAAATAATGTTATTTTTATGGAGCAGAGAGATGTCCTGAAAGAGTTGTTTGATGATAAAATAATAAAAATCATAAATATTTTTTTGGAAAACCCAAAAAAGCAATTCTCGCTAACTCAAGTATCTTTTTTATCAAAAGTAAACATCGCCACAACATTGCGAATTCTTGAAAAGCTTGTAAAGCAGAACATTATAGAATTAATAATTATAGGAAAATCAAAGCTCTACAAAATTAAGAACACTGAAAAAACCCTCTTTCTAAGCAGGTTTTTAAAAAATGAGGAAGAGCCTCTTCTTGAGTTCATAGACAGGGTAAAGAATCACCCAAGAATAAAAAAAATAATTGCTGAGGCTAAAACAGGCATGGAGGCAAAATTGATTTTAGTTGGAAATTTTCTTCCGACAGACAAGATAAATGCAATAGTCGACGACATAAAAAGAAAATACAGATTTGACATACATTTTGTGGAGATTACTGAAAAGCAGTTCTCAGACATGGAAAAGGCCAGGCTTTATGATCTTGGCAAAAAAATAGCCTGGGAAAGGGAAGAAGAAAAGTAGGCACTTGCCCAACTTCAAGGTTTTTTGAGAGACTTGACATAAGGCATAATTCTTGTATAAACTTTTTTCTTATACTTCCGAGGCATTCTTGAGTAGATTTTTTTGATGTCTTCATAGATTAAGAGAGCGTCGTTTTTTCTTTTCTCTCTCACAGCTTCCTTGAATTCCTTGAACAGGCTGGAGATGTCTTTTTCGTCTATTCTCTTTCTTAGCTTGTCAATTTTTCTGTAAAAGAACCTCTTTGAAGAAGAAGGAATAAAAAAGTAAAGCTCCTCCAACTCATGGTATCTGTCCCTGGCTTTCTT
The DNA here is from genome assembly GCA_027021195.1 of Candidatus Pacearchaeota archaeon. Lineage (GTDB taxonomy): Archaea > Nanobdellota > Nanobdellia > Pacearchaeales > GW2011-AR1 > JALUUW01. The sequence continues at coordinate 1,617 of JALUUW010000058.1, forward strand.
AAATTCTTCATTCTCCATGGCATCTTCTATATCTTTAATCACTTCGAAAATCCTCTTAACATCTCTCTTTTTCTTTAATTTGCTTATCCGCGCCTTTCTAAAGATAAAAAAGATAACCGTTAGAAAAATAATAATGGCAATCCCCCAGCTGGCATAAAGCCAAAAAGCGCTTACGCTCTCTATTGCTGCAAGAGTTGCAAACCCTCCAATGGACATCAGCCTCTTGCCTGGAATAACTTCTATAAACGGCAGAGTTGTTGTTTTCTCAATTTCTTCTAAATCGACTGCTCCACGGATAGAATACACAATCTTTCCATCCTTTATATTCTCCGGCTTTATTTCAAAAATAGGATCATCTTTAATGACAATGTAATCCCCTATAAAAGATATGTCTTTTTCGCTTCTGGCAACATCCTTTGGAATAACCTCAATTATGCTGTCAAAAGACTCATTCACAAATTTTATATCTTTTGCAACAAGAGTGATCTCTTCTGACCTGTTTAAATACTCTATTTCAATCTGTTTTGCGCTTACTGATACTTTCAAGTAATCCTTAATCCTATCGTTCTCAATTGCCATCCCCTTAATGTCCCCTTTGCTTAAGACAATATTTTTTGCATCAACATATGCCTTCACAATCTCCTCCATATCAATCTGCATGCTGTTTTTAAGATACTCATGAGTCTCAATAACTTTTAAATTGACAGGGATATTTGACCTTATTTCCTCAATCTCATCAAGTATCTCTTCTTTTCTTTTCTCCCTCTCTTCGCTTGTTTTAATGTAGTTAAGATTATGATCTAAATCAAGTTTCATCTGAAGCAGTTTCTTCTTGTAAAACTTGAGATTATCGGAAATTCCAAGATCTTTTATTGCTTCTCTTTCTTCAAGGCTGTATTTTTCTTCTTTTATAAAGAAATTATTTATATAATCAATAAGCTCTTCAAGCTCCTTGTTTTTTTCAAATGTCTGGTTAAGAGGATCTATGGATGTCTCATTTTCAGTAGAAGATATTGGAACGAGAGAGCTGTTGGAATAGTTGACAGAAAAATCTCTTGAAGATTCCCTGTAGTTGGTTGAGTTATCATAGCATCCAACATCCCATGAATACTCTCCTTCATCAAAACCATCAAAATCAATGTCCATCTCAGTTCCATTCTCCACGTTATTGCTGATGATTGAATAGATTAAGTTTCCAATTATGCTGTTGTTATAGTAGTAAATATTAAGAGTGCAGTTGTCAAGCCCAATATTATCGCTTGCTTTGTATGTAAAAATGGCATTCTTGCTCCTTATCACTTCGCCATCCTCAGGGCTTATTAAATCCACGCTTGGAGGATCACTATCTACATAAGGAACAGCATTAACATCTATTGCTAATGTCTTTTCAAACTGAATATCATCTATATAAGCAGTCAGGTTCGCTATATAAATTCCTGGAAGAGAGTATGTATGGCTGACTGCTTTATTTACAACTCCAAAATCCAGCTGCAAAGGAGTGTCGTCTTTATCTCCAAAATCCAGAATCCAGAATATATTGCTGTTTGTTTTTGTGCTTATATTTATATAAAATGTAACGGAATCTCCCTCCTTTATGCTGTTATTGCTTGCAGAAAAATTCATGGAAGGAGAATAATCAACTGATATGCTAAAGCCTCCTGAACTTGAGTTTTTTACTGACAGATTGCTCTCGTCATAACACTCAAGGCGCCAGTTATACTCTCCGTTACTTAAGTTAAAAGAATAGTTGAGTTTATTCAGGTTTGTTGCGTCACTGATTACTTCTCCAGAAGAGCTGTTTAATGTAAAATTGCAGGCTAAAGAACTCACATTGCTGTGAGAAACATTGAAGCTGAAAAATATCGGAGATGATGTTAAATTCCCCTTCGGATAATCTGCTGTTTCAATTATTATCTCATTAAGCGTTGAATCATTGATGCTATTAAGTTCAATAATTATCTCAAAATTCTGCTCTGACAAATGCGGAACGACCCATGAGATCCTCTCCACTAACCCGTTTCCATTCTCATCATAAGCCTCAAAATCAAGATATCTGCCCTCTTCCTTCCAATAAACCCTAATATTTTCTTCTCTGCTCTCAGTTATGTCAGTATAAACAGTCAGAGGATTGTTAAAATGATCTTCACTATAAACCTTCACATCTTTTTTCCATGAATCACTCTCTTCAAACTCAATCTCTGTTTTCTGGATATTTATCTCCATCCCTTCTTCGGCTTTTGTTTCAAACTCTTTCTGATTTCCCTTATAAAAAACATGGGTAATCTCTTTTCTTTTAAGATTTGAATCCTTATCTGCTCCAATAGCCAACTCCCCTGTCATATTTTCAGCAGTTTTGTTTTTAAAACTCTCAGACCCAATTATTTCCACTATATCCATATAATAATCATTGTCGCTTCCCTCTTCAGCAGCCTCTGCAAAATCTTGAGAGATTTCCAGTGGTTCATCAGGAGCAAAGGTTTCATTTAAGCTTAAATTAGCGCTTCCAGAATAATTGATTATTTCATCCAAGGAGATATATGTTGAATTCTCAATAATTTTTTCAGGATCCACAACTTTGAGGCTGCTTGCATTTTCATTGAAATCATGTCCGGTTTCAATATTTTTAGAGGCGTTTCCTAATTCAGTGTAGATTTCTGGAAAATCATCACCAGTCTTAAGCACATCATCAGAATCATTGCCAGCTCCAGCAGAATCATCGCTCGTATCCTCTGCATTTATCTCATCAATATCTATGTAAATTTCCTCGGCAGCCTCCAGAATATTGCTATTGCCATCATCATTAATCAGGATATCTCCAGAATCCCCTTCCAGGATGATATCCAAATTTGCTTCCTCTGAATAGCTTGACTCATCTGAACTATCTGTTTCAGCAGCAAGCGCCACGCTCTCGGCATAACCGTCTTCCACAGATGCATTGTTCTCATCACCAAGAATCAAAAAGCCAGAAGACAAGTACAACAATGCAATTACAAAAATTAAAACATGCTTCTTTCTATTAAAAAAAATATTTCCTGGCATAAAACCTCGCTTTACTCTTTTAATCAGTATTGCCTATCTGTTTTTAAAAATCCTTCGTTGCAATTCATAATAAGATGATGGAAAGCTGCGATTGTTTATTGTCACTAACGAATAAAGATAAAAAGAAAGCCTTATTTGAAGAATATTCAGCGGCAAATCAAAAAAATATTTAATAGGATAAAGACTGGTAGAATCATGAGTGCTGAAAAAAAGAAGGTGATGAGATTGCTCTTAATCGCAGTCTGCCTTTCTTCTTTCTCTTTCTTTTTGCATACTCAGTTTGTAAATGCAGAGAGTGTAAGGACAGAGCTGTCAATAGCGCTGGAAAATGTTCCGCCAGTGCTTATTAAGCCGATACCTGACCAGATATGGGCGGTAAACACTAATCTTACAAATGCATTTGACCTTGATGATTACTTTATAGATAATGAAACCCTGACATACTCTGTCTCCTCTGCAAACGGCATAACAATAACAATCAATGAGACAACGAACCAGGTGTCATTCTATCCTGATTATAATTTCGAGGGGAACAGGACTGTAGTCTTTACTGCCTTTGACCCTTTTACGAGCACAGACAGCAATTCTGTAACACTTAATGTAACAGAAGACAACGAGGCCCCTACATGGAGTTCGCTGACTAAAGACCAAAACCAGATTGTGCAGAATCTTGTTGTTGCATTCTCTGCAATATGGAAAGACAACATCGGCTTAAGCAGCTATATATTTTCAATAAAACAGGAGGGAGGATGGATAAATCAGTCAGCTTCAGCATTCTCTGGAACACAAAACACTTCTTCATACTCAATACAGATAAGCGCTCCAGGAGGGACAACTGTTTTTTGGAGGTTTTATGGGTTTGACACCTCGGGAAATATGAACTCTACAAGCATCCAAAATTTCACAGTATCGCAAAGCCCCGCACCTCCTGCATCAGAAGAGGATAGCGAGGACATTAGTGATGATGAAGAGGTGGCAGCTACTTCAAAGGCAGGATCTACAAAAGTAACTGATTTCGAAGTAGGGCCTTCAGAATCATTCAAACTGGATATCAAGCAGGGCTCTGCAGGGAGAATAACAATAAAAATAACAAACATAGGAAATACTGATTTGGAGTTTAATATAAGCACATATGGATTAAAGGAATTCGAGCATCTGATAAGCGACACTCGCTTTAATCTGTCAGGAGGGGAATACAAGTCAATTGCAATAGAATTTACATCAGACAAAAGAATCCCTCCTGACATATATTATGGAGGCATAAAGATTATTGGAAATAAAATGATAAGAAAGATGCCTGTCGTAATAGCAGTAAAGGCCTTGGAAACAGACCTTAAATTAGATGTAAACATATCAGAGAAATACAAGAAAGTAAAGCCAGGGCAGATTGTAAGGGCAAACATAACTCTTGAAAATTTGAAAGACATAGAAGAAAGAAATGCATCAATTTATTATGCAATAATGGATTTCAAAGGAAAAGTTATAGATTCTGGTTTTGAGGAATTCAGGCTTTATGAGCGTGTTGTTTATTTTGAAAGAGAGCTTGAAATACCAAAAAAAATCAGGAAAGGAGAGTACATATTTTTTGCAAGAGTCGTAAGTGAAAAAGATATAGCAATAGATTCGGAAGTATTTGAAATTGGGGAAAAATTCAGTGTTTCTGGATTTGTAAGGGCAAACCTCATTCTATTAATTATTCTCCTCTCATCACTAATAATGGCATCATTCATGGTGAAGCATTACAAAAATAAAGAAAGAATAAGGCTGTTAAACCTATACTTAATGATAAATGAAATGAATGAGCTGATAAAAGAGGGGAAACTTGACGAGGCAATTGAGATATATATAAGAATCAAATCAGCATATGGAGAACCGATATCCAAAACTGCCATTGAGAATAAGGAAGAGCTGAAAAAAGAGATGAAAAAACTGTCGCAAACACTTGATGCAGATTTAATAAGCAAAAATATCTCTGAAGAAAAGAAAAATAAAGGGAAAAAGCCGCAAGAAAAAAGGGGAGAGGATAACAAGGAAGAGAAAAAAGACAGAGTAAAGAAAACTGCTGAAAAAAAGCAAGATTATGGCGAAGGAAGAATTGAAGTTAAGAAAAATAAAGAGCAAAACGAAAGACAGGGGAAAAACAGCATAAAGCCTCTTTCAGAAAAAGATGCAAAAACTGAAACAGCAGAAACTTCTGGCAAAGAACAATCAGCTGATAGTGAAAAAGAGGGAAAAGAGGAAAATGAAAAAAAGAAAATTTAGCATTATATCGCTATCTTTTTTAATATCCATCGCTTTCATATTGGCAATTCCATACTTGCTGGCTGAATCTGCATACGGCCCTTCTATAAAGAAAGAATTTTATGAAATATCAAGAAGCAAAATAGAGAGGGATATTACAAATGGCGACATCTTCAAGGATTCTTTTGAAATAAAAAATCTCAGGAATAAGAAAATCAAGGTTTCAGTCTTTACGACTGAAGGAATAGAGGAAATTGTAGAGCTCGAGTCAGACGGATTAATTGCTACTCCTCAAAATTCCACGACAATGTACTTTACAATCACTGCAAAAGAAATAAGAAACTATTCGGGATATATAATAATTTCAGGGGACATAAATGAGAAGCTCAAAGTTAACATCTCTGTAACAAATAAGAGCCTGAGCCCAAAATTCTTTGTCAAAGTAGAAGCTTTAAAGAGCAAATTTTCTCCCAAAGAGGACTTGGATCTGAAAATAGATGTAAAAAAGATGACAAAGGAAAGCATAAAGAATGTTTCCTTTTCTTACTACATAAACAGCAGAGAAAACAATAACTCCTACTTTATCTCTTCAGAAACAAGGGATTTAATAGGGTCGTTTCAGATAAGAAAAAAGATGCCTCTTCCAGAAGAGCTTAATGACGGATTTTATACTCTGGATGTTTCAACAGAATACGAAAATAAAACAATCACCTCCAGTGCAGAGTTTCAGCTGAAAACCCCCTTTTGGTCACTTACTCTGCTTGGATTTATTCCTTTATGGGTTCTTGCAGTAATCACTATTTTTATAATTGCAGTAATAATATCAGTAATAATAATAAGAAGGATAATTGAAAAAAGAAAAAAATACAGGATGCAGTTGTTCACAAAAACCCTTCCGAAAAAAAATGAGAGGTCCTTATGGCTTGGAAAAATTGCTGAAACAAACATACCTGCATATCTTGATATGGATGCCCTGACAACTCATGCAGTTGTTGCAGGGGCAACAGGAGGCGGAAAAAGCATATCAGCACAGGCAATCATAGAAGAAGCTTTGTTAAAAAATATAGCAGTAATAGTCTTTGACCCGACTGCGCAATGGTCGGGAATGCTGAGGAAGTGCGAAGACAAAAAAATGCTTTCATTTTACCCGAAATTCGGATTA
>JALUUW010000059.1 GCA_027021195.1 Candidatus Pacearchaeota archaeon
ACATACATAGAAGATTATCAAAGAAAGGAATTTGAAAGGTTGGGATACTAAAATGGCATTAAGTGATTGGAAGAAAATTGGAAAAAGAAGTTTTAGGAATATAAAAAAAGAATCAGAAAATTATGGATATAAAATTTCTATTGAAAAATTTGGGAAAAATTCTGGAAGGTTGTCAGAAAAATGGGCTATTGTAGAGATGAGCCCTTCAGGAGAAGATGAAAGAATTATTTTTAGCTCATATTCTTTTTCAGATGTAGTTAGAAATTTGAAATCCTATATGCGAAGCAATTAATAAACAAGAAGCTATGAAAAAAGCTTTCAGTTATATGAAGAATCATTAACTTTCCTGATTCTTATAATCTCTTAATTTTCTTTCAACATAAATTCTTTGTTCTATAAAAAATTCCTACAAATCTTTTTTATATAATTCTTTATTATTATCAAAGAATTCATTGTAGTATTTTATCTTAATTCTGTCCAATTGAATTTCATCCATTACATTTCCTCCAAAGCTCCTCGCTGATAATTGGCTCGTGGATTCCTTTTCTTTCTTGTCCTTCAAAACTAATGATTCCCATATAAACCTTATTCTTAATTATATTATAATAACTTTGTGGTTTTAGTTTGTATTTTTCACAAATAGCCCTATATCCAACTCCATCAGCCGTAAGCCTGAAAATATCTCTAACCATATCAGCTTTTTTTAAATCCACTACCATCATTTTCTTTGACTTTGACCATTTATATCCAATAGGAGATTTGCCAACCATAATACCTTTATGAAATTTATCATTCAGAGTAAGATTCAATCTCTCTCCTGTAAGATTTCTCTCTAATTCAGCAAAAGCAGAGATAATAGTGAAAATAGCCTTTCCCATAGCGGTTGTAGTATCTACTTGTTCAGTAATTGAAACAAAATCCACATTTATTTCTTTAAGCTCATCTAAAGTAATAAGGGCTTCTTTCACATTCCTAAAAGCCCTGTCAAATTTATAAATAACAATAGCAGAGAATTTTCCTTGTTTGGCATCATTTATCATTTCTTGAAAAGCCTTTCTTCCTTTAATAGATTTGCCAGAAATTCCAGCATCTTCATAGATTTTGAAAACCCACCATCCTTTAAATTCAGCGTATTCTTGTAATTTCTTTTTCTGGGCGTTTAAGCTATATCCTTCTCTGGATTGTTCTTCAGAAGAAACTCTGACATATATTGCAACTCTTTTTTTGTTTATATCTTTTTTCATTTCAAACCTTATTAAAAAACCAATACCTGAATAGCCTGCGATTTTCAATCATCTTGGCTCTGAGACCTTCAGGATGGTCCGTTATTTTAATTACTGCAACAGTTCTGGCAGTGCAATGATACTTATTTCTGGCATGAGACCACATTTTCATAAACCATGTCCCTTCCCAGAGGAACTCAACTGCCAATTGCTCAACAAGCTCTTTTGTTGAAATTTGGTAAGGATCCACATCAATCCTTACCCTACCTCCACCTCTGCCATAAACTCGCTTCCTCATATACATCCTTGTTGATCTTGAGAACCTTCTATAGCCATCCTTTGACATCATATCCTCTCTCCAGAACCACAGCTTTACTGGGTCATCTCTTTTCCTCTTGCTTACATAAGGAACAAACTTTCCATTCTTTTTCCTTTTCTTTTTT
>JALUUW010000060.1 GCA_027021195.1 Candidatus Pacearchaeota archaeon
ACCGAATACTTCTCCTGCCTCTTATTGATTTTAGAAGTTCCATTTAATCTAAATTACTCTTTTAATGACATAATTTTTTTCTTTTCTTGACATGTTTGCAATCATTTCACCTATCAGGCCAAAGAATACAAACTGAAACCCGACAATAATCATCAATACAGAGAAAATCAGCAACGGACGGCCTCCAATCATCTCTCTAACAAAAAGCTTTAGATAAGTTAAGTATAATGCAATAATGATTCCTATGAGAGAAAGAATGCTTCCCACTCCTCCAAAAAAGTGAAGAGGTCTTTTAAGATATGACAAGAGAAATTGGATTGTTATAAAGTCAAAAAAACCCTTAAAAAGCCTTGAAAATCCAAACTTGCTTTTTCCAAACTTCCTCTTTCTATGATTCACTTTAACTTCTGCAACCTTAAATCCTTTAGAATTCGCAAGAACAGGTATATGTCTAAAAAGCCCCTCGTAAAATTCAAGATACTGGAGGACATCTCTTTTCATACATCTGTAGCCATTGTCAAAGTCGTGCAGTCTTAGACCTGTTGCTTTTCTCAAAACAGCATTAAACAATTTTGAGGGAAGGGTTTTAGAGATAGGATCCTTTCTCTCATATTTCCACCCAATAACAACATCATGTCCTTCATATATTTTCGCAATAAAATCAGGAATATTCTGAGGATTGTCCTGCAAGTCTCCATCCATTGTAAAGACGAAATCTCCTTTTGCTAGTTTAAATCCTGCTTTATAAGCCTCTGCCTTTCCAAAATTCCTCCTAAATTCAATTATCCTCAACAAGGATTTTTCAGATTCTTCTTTCTTCATCTTTTCAAGAGCTTCCTGTGTTTTGTCTGTTGAGCCGTCATTGACAAAAATCACTTCAAAGCCGGAAATCCTGTTAGCCTTAATTAGCTTGTTAGAAACTTCTTTTATCTCCTTATAAAGAGGGCCAACACTTCTCTCCTCATTATAAACAGGAATAACAACGCTGATAAATGGCTTTTTCATAGTAAATTGATTATAAAATGCATTTAAATATGTTACTTATTCTTGATACATTTTCAATAAATTCAGTTTTATCTACTTAGAAAATAAAAAATCCTCTAAATAGATATTTTGGACTCTTTTTCAAAGTCGCTATTTTCAGAAGTTGCTCCTGGAATCTCTAGCCAATCCTTGTTTCTTCTTACAGCCTCATTCAACCTCACAATCTCTTCGAGCAAGTAAGGCCTGTAAAAATTCTCTCTTGATAAATAAATTAATGCATTAATGTCCTTTGGGAGGCATTTTCCTCCAAAGCCAAAGTCTCCGTCAGGCCCGGGAACATCTATATTCCTCCCTATTCTTTCATCAAGCAAAATGGCATTTTTTACAGAAGCATAATTAATACCTAAAGAATTACAAATATTGTATAACTCATTTGCAAGAGATATTTGTCCGGCAAGCATGACATTTGCACAGTACTTTATTGTTTCTGCTGTTTTGGGGTTTTCATGAATGTAAGTGGCTCTTGGAAAGAGGGGCTCATAAGCCTTTTTTATTTTGTTAAAATCTTCAAGATTGCCCGTGCCAATGATAATTCTTTTAGTATTTTCCATATCCTCTAAGGCATGT
>JALUUW010000061.1 GCA_027021195.1 Candidatus Pacearchaeota archaeon
TCTCAAATCAAGATCAGAGTAATTATCTGATGCTCTAAAAAGATTATAAAGGGCGCGGATTTCTTTTAAGTCTTTAATGCTGTCATGATAACCTCTTTTATGAGGTTCAATAATTTCTGATATAACCGAAGATATTGAAAAAATAGCAGGAAAATATACTTCATTAAGAACATCTTCCCTTTCATTCTCAGAGAGAAAAGGTAACCTCTCAAGATGAGTTGAAGCTTTTTCCAATTCTTCCCGGAGGATTCCCTCTAAACTATGTTTCCCAGACATTTCTGCACTACTCTCTTCCATATTATTTCCAAAAGATTTAAACTCAGTAAGGCATCTTATGTAATTACTACAAAATTAATAATATAAAAACCTTTTGCATAATCTTAGCTCAGCGAATAAATTTAAAAACCATCTCTTACTATTTTAGTAATGGCTATACACGACAGCAATATAGGCTTTGAAATTCTTTCTGCAGATATAGCCTCTATTATAATTATTTGAATAGCGGGTTTTTCCTTGCTGAATAAAATGACTCTGGAAATATATGACACAACATTAAGGGAAGGGGAGCAGTCAGCAGGGGCAAGTTTCAGCATTGAAGACAGAATAGCAATATGCAGGCATCTGGATAATCTTGGAGTTGATTATATAGAAGTAGGGTGGCCTCTTAGCTCTGATGAAGTGTTTAAGTCATTTAAAGAGTGCATCTCTGCTGTCAAGAAAGCAAAGATTGTCGCGTTTGGCTCAACATCAATGGGCAAAAATATCATAGAAGACAGAAATCTAAATTCCATTGTTGAAACAGGAGTTAAGTATGCATGCATTGTTGGAAAAACTCCTCTGGAACATGTAGCAAAACAATTGAATATAACTCCCGAGGAAAATCTAAAGAGAATTTCTGAAAGCATAGGATTCCTGAGAGAGAACAATATTCAGGTTTTTTATGACGCAGAACATTATTTTGACGGGTTTAAGCTTGATAAAGAGTATGCTGTCAAAACCCTGATTTCTGCTGCTGAAGCAGGAGCAGAAAGATTGATTCTTTGCGACACTAACGGAGGGGTTCTTCCTGATGAGGCAGAAAAAATAATTAAAGAGACAAAAGAAGCTATAGCAGGCATAGGCATTAGCCCAGCTTTAGGGGTGCACTTTCATGATGATTGCGGACTGGCTCTTGCAAACACCCTTGCCTCTCTTCAGTATGTAAAGCAGGTTCAGGGAACAATAAATGGCATCGGAGAAAGGGTTGGAAATCTGAATTTTAGTGAATTCCTTCCTGTTTATATTAAAAAGCTAAGAAAAAATAAGGGGATTAACTTAAAAATCCTTAAAGATGTTAATGAGGAGGTTTTCAGGCTTAGTGGAATGGATATTCCTGAAAGCAGGGCATTTGTCGGAGACACTGCATTTGCACACAAAGGAGGAATCCATACTGACGCAGCTGTAAAGGGCATCAGTTATGAGCATGAAAATCCAGAGGAGTTTGGAAATAAAAGAATAATTCTTCTCAATACTCTTGGAGGGAGAAGCTGTGTTACTGCTGTTGCAAATGAGTTTGGTTACAGGCTGAATAAAAAGGATAAGGATGTAAAAGAAAAAATATCAATGCTCTTTAATGAGCTGGCGCTTCTTGAAAGAAAAGGATACAGAATAGGGGCAATAAAGGCAGAACAGTTCCTGCTAATTGAGAAGTATTTTGGGAATTTAAAAAGTTTTTTTGAGATTAAAGAGTGGAGTGTCAATACAAGCTTTGTCAATGGAAAAGAAGTCAGCAGGTTTAAAGTAAAATACAGGGTAAACAGCGAGATAAAAGAGGAGGAATTAAGCATTAATGGAGGTCCTGTAGATGCGGCATATAAAACTCTTGTTAAAGCACTAACCAAAGAATATCCTGAAGTAGGAGATATAAAACTTGTTGATTTTCATGTAAGTATAGCAAAAAGCAGGATGGAAGAGAGCAGTGTAAGAACAATGATAACTTTCCGCAACAGAGAGGTATTTGAAACAGTTGGTGTTGACACAAACATTCTTCAGTCAGCAATTGAAGCTTTAGTTAAGGGATTCAGGTATTATCTTAACAGGATTTACAGCAATCAAACAGATTTAAAAACAGTAAAGAATAGGGGATAATATGTATAACTTTAAGCAGGTTGAGGAAGAAATACTGAAGTTCTGGAAAGAAAAGGAAATCTACAGAAAGAGCATTAAAAAAAATGCAGGTGGAAAGCCATTTTACATGATGGACGGGCCTCCGTATGCTACAGGCCATATCCACATGGGAACTGCCCTGAATAAGATCTCTAAGGACATTGTTATGAGGATAAAAAGAATTCAGGGATTTGATGTCTTTGACAGACCCGGTTATGACACTCATGGAGTTCCTATTGAATATCAGATTGAAAAAGAGATAGGAAGCAAGAGCAAAAAAGACATTGAAGAATACGGGGTAAAAAATTTCATAGGCAAATGCAAGGAGTTTGCAACAAGATTTATTGGAGTCATGAATAAGGAGTTTGAGAATCTGGGAGTATGGATGGATTTTGACAATCCTTATCTGACACTTGATGACAGCTACATTGAAGTTATCTGGGACACTTTTAAAGAAGCAGACAAAAAAGGCCTCTTATATCTTGGGAAATATCCAGTTCATGTTTGCCCGAGATGCGAAACAGCAGTTGCATACAATGAAATAGAATATGGAAAGCAGGAAGATAATTCTGTTTATGTAAAATTTCCAGTAAAAAACGAAAAAAATAAGTTTCTGATAATATGGACGACAACTCCATGGACTCTTCCTGGAAATACGGGAATCATGGTTAATCCTGAAATAGAATACTCGGAAATAGAGTTAAGCAATGGAGAAACATGGATAATTGCAAGTGAAAAAATTGCAGAGCTAATGAAAACTTTAGAAGCAGGATATAGGGTTAAAAAAACCTTCAAGGGAAAGGAGCTGGAAGGCACGGAGTATGTCAATCCTCTTTCAGAACATTTGAAATTAGGAAAACTGAAAAATGCGCACAAAGTTGTTCTTTCTAAAAGATATGTCAATCTGGAAGAAGGTTCGGGCCTTGTTCATTGCGCTCCTGGATATGGAAAAGAAGATTATGAGGTTGGAAAAGAGAACAATCTTGATATTTTGTCACTTGTTGATATCTCTGGAAGCCTGACAGAAGAGACAGGAAAATATAAAGGAAAAAAGGCAAGGGCTGTTGATGCTGAAATTATTGAAGATTTAAGAAATGATAATCTTCTTGCTTACAGCCATAAGTATGCTCATGATTATCCCTTGTGTTGGAGATGCAAAAGCCCTTTGTTAATGGTTTCAATGCCTCAATGGTTCTTTAAAATAGATGATATTCAGAAGAAATTATTAAAATCCAATGAGGAGGTTAACTGGACCCCAAAATACATGAAACTAAGAATGAAGGCATGGCTTGAAGGAATATCTGACTGGCCTATTTCAAGAAACAGATACTGGGGAACTCCTCTTCCGATATGGATGTGTAACAAATGCAAAGACAAGATTGTGATAGGCTCCAAAAAGGAATTAGAGGATATTTCTGGGAAAAAAATCAAGGGGGTTCACAAGCCTGAAATTGATGAAATTAAATGGGGCTGCAGTAAAGAAGAGTGCAATGGCCAGATGGAAAGAGTTCCTGAAGTGCTTGATGTATGGTTTGATTCAGGAGTGTCCAGCTGGGCGGCTTTAGATTATCAAGGAAGTAAAGACAATTTTAAAAAGTTCTGGCCTGCAGACATTAATCTTGAAGGAAAAGACCAAGTAAGGGGCTGGTGGAACTCCCAAATAATTCTTTCAGAGATAAAATTCGGGAAAAAGCCTTTTGAGAATATTCTTGTCCATGGGATGGTTCTTGATTTGGGAAAGAAGAAAATGTCAAAGTCAAAAGGGAATATAATCTCTCCAGAAGACATAATTGAAAAAAATGGAAGAGATTATCTGAGATATTATTTTGCCAAAACTTCCAAAGGAGAGGATTTTGCATTTGATGAAAGTGAATTCAGGGAAATTCAAAAAGTTTTCAGAGTTTTATTAAATCTCAATAATTTTATACAGGGGCTTAGCGGGAAAAAATCAAAACAAAACATAGAGGACAAATGGATTATTTCAAAGCTAAACTCGGCCTTGAGCAGAGTGACAGAAAATTATAACAATTATAAAATTCCAGAAGCAGTTCAGATTTTAGAAAAATTTCTTGTACATGATTTAAGCAAAACATACATTCAGATAATAAGGGAGAGGGCTGATGAAACAAAAGAAATGCTTAACGAAATATATCTTTCAGTCCTTAAACTTCTTGCACCACTAATTCCTTTTGTTACAGAAAAAATATGGCAGGATTTGAGAAACAAAGGACTTGTGGAGGAGGAGTCAGTTCACCTCTCTGACTGGCCAAAGCCAGACAAGAAAAAAATTAATGAAAGTCTGGAAGAGGAATTTGATATTGCTCTTCAAATAATTGAGAAAGGTCTTGCTGAAAGAGATAAGGAGAGAATAGGTCTTAAATGGCCTCTTGCAAAGGCAACAGTTTCAAGTGACAAAGTTTTAGGAAAGGAGTTGTTGCATATAATATCAAACCAGCTAAATGTTAAAAAGATAGAGCTGAAAAAAGCAGAAGAAATCTCAGTTTCTCTTGACACAAAGCTAACTCCTGAGCTTGAGGCAGAAGGCTATGCGAGAGAGATTTCAAGACAGGTTCAGGCATTCAGAAAAAAACTCGGGCTGGAAAAGAAAGATAAAATAGGCCTTTCCATATTTACAGACAAAGAATTAAAAGATATTCTTGAAACTCAAAGAGAGTTTATCACGGAAAGAACAAATTCAAAATCAATTGAAATACTTTCAAAAGATTCAGAAGTTACAACTCATAAGGAAAGATTTAAAAATACTGCTGAATTTAAGATAAAGAATAAAAGAGGAGTTATAGCATTAAATTGACAGAATAATCACTTTGAAGTAATTTCCTTATTTCACTCTTTTATCATAACAATATTTAAAAATGAAAATTTCCAGATAAAAATAGAAAAAATGATAGTTAAAGATGAATTTTTAAGCAGACTAAGAAAAATTTTTGACCTTAACCTTTATGAAGTGAAGGTGTGGACTGCCCTTTTGTCCCGTGGAACAAGCACTGCAGGGGAATTAAGCAACATTTCGGATGTTCCCAGGTCAAGAACTTATGATATTCTTGAAAGCCTTGAGAAAAAAGGGTTTATTGTAATGAAGCTTGGAAAGCCAATCAAATTTGTTGCCCTTAAGCCAGAAGAGGTTGTTGAAAGAGTAAAGAAAAACCTTTTAAGACAGGCGCAGGAAAAATCCAAAAGGCTTGAATCGCTGAAAAAAGAGGAAGTTTTGGAGGAGCTTACAACATTGTTTACTCAGGGAATAAAGTTTGTTGAGCCTTCTGACCTCTCAGGAAGCTTAAAAGGAAGGCAGAATCTTTACAACCATCTTGACATGATGGTAAGAGATGCAGAAAAAACAATAACAATTGTCACAACGAGAGAAGGATTAAACAGAAAGCTGGAAGTTTTAATGCCGAGCCTTGAAAAATGCAAAAAAAGAGGGGTTAAGATAAGGGTTGCTGCTCCTATTGATAAGAACAACCTTAAAGTTGCAAAAGAATTCAAAAAAGTCGCTGAAGTAAGAAATCTTGAAAATATGAAGGCGAGATTTGTTATTATTGATTCCAACCAGTTAATGTTTATGCTTTTTGATGATGAAAAATTCCATCCAAACTATGATACTGGTGTCTGGATAAATACAGAGTTTTTCGCTTCAGCTCTTGAACAGATGTTTGAGCTTGCATGGAAGGAAATGAAGCCTGTCAGGTAAGATTAAACTTCAAATTTTATCTTTTTTCCTTACAAAAACTCTAGAAAATATCAGGAGTTATTTTCTTCAAATCGTCAATCTTTCTGCATTTGAATATCTCAAGCCTTTTTTCTTTTGCACCTCTCATGCTTTTTGTAAAGCACATTGCCTGAAATTTTATCTGCCTGAAAGGAAGATTGTATTTTTCTGCAAGCTCAAGATAGTCCTTGAACCTTATATCTGTCCTTTTTCCAGCCAATTCAGAAAAAATATTCGGATTTCCTATGGCCTTTCTCCCAATCATTACAAAATCAAACCCTTTTTCCTTTAGAAGAAAATCTGCATTTTCTTTAGTGACATCTCCGGAGTAAATTACCGGGATTTTTGAAATAGATTTTATTTTTTCAGCAAATTCTATGTCAGGTATTCCTGAATATCCCTGAATTTGCGTTCTGGGATGAATGCATACAGCATCGCAATATTGCTCTGCAAGCCTGACAATTTTTAATGCGTGTTTTGATTTTCTTAATTTAATTGTTACTGGCTTTTTTGTTGATTCCCTCATGGTTTTTAGGATTCTTTCAATAACATTTATTTTTGGATGCAAAAAAGCCCCAAATCCATGCCTTCTTGCTGTCTTTGCAGGACATCCTAAATTAAAATCAAACAAAGAAACTTTATCCTCGTATTTTCTTATAAAATCCTCAATCCCTCTTTCGTCAACACCAAATAACTGAAGTGCAGGTCTGTCATCAAGATACAACTTTTGCCTGCTTAATGGATTTACCATTCCGGTATAAGTGAGCCCGGCTCCTGCTTTTTTGCACAAAAGCCTGAATGCAATATCATTCACTTCCTCCATAGGGGCAAGCAGGTAAGGATTTTCAGGTTTAAAGCTTCCTATTTTTTTGGTTTTCATTGCCGGTTTATTCAATAACCTCGCTGATTAAATAATGAGGCATTATTTTTTTAACTTTAACCTTTACAATTTTTCCGAGTATTTTTTCTCTGGAATGGACAGCAAACAGCTTGTATTCAGGGCTTCTTGCAAGATAGGTTCCTGAGTAAACAGGGCCTTTTTGGTCAACAAGCACTTTTCCTTTCCAGCCAGCCCAGTTTTTTTGGTTTTCTTTGCAGATCTCCAGATGAAGTTTTGAGAGTTCTTTTGCCCTCTTTCTTAATACTTCTGGAGGAAGCTGTTTCATTTTTGCAGCTTTTGTAAAAGGCCGCGGAGCAAACTTGCTTATGTTGAGCATTTCAGGCCTGACTTCTTTGATGAGGCTAAGACTCTCCCTGAAATCAGCATCACTCTCTCCTGGAAACCCTACAATAATGTCTGTTGAAATTGTTATCTCGGGAATATTTCTTTTAAACTCCTTAATAATTTTTAAAAAATCCTCTTTTGCATAACTTCTTTCCATTCTTTCCAATATCCTGTTGCTTCCTGATTGCACTGGAATATGCAGGAACTTGAACATTTTTTTATGTTTATATATTTCTATTAACTCCTGAAGAATCTCCAGAATGTTGTTTGGGTTCATCATCCCAACCCTTACATAAAAGCTCCCTTTCAGCTCAAGAATCTCTCTCAGAAGTTCAGGAAGAAGGTGTTTTTTATTATCGCTTCCGTAATTTGCATTGTCCTGGCTTGTCAGCCATATCTCTTTGCATCCCGATGCAATGTCATTTTTTACAGATTTAATTATCTTCTCTTTTGGATATGAAAAAAGGCGTCCTTTTGCAAGCCTTACAATACAGTAATTGCATTTTTCAAGACATCCCTCTGAAATCTGAGTTATTCCTATAACCCTCTCCTTTGGAAGTTTTGGAAGAGAGAGTTTGACCTCATTCCTTGGCTTAAGATATTTTTCAGCACTGTATGATTTATTCTGAATGTCATGAATCAGGTTTATGATGTCTTTTATATGACTCGTATCAAGAAGGAAGAGGTTTTCCTGCTTTAGATTTCCCTGTTTTATCCTTGGCATGCATCCGGCTAATATGACTTTCCTTCCTGCCTTCAGCAAATCCTGCACTCTTCTTCTGATTTTCTCCTCTGTTGGACATTTCACAATACAGGAGTTAATTACTATAAGGTCTGCAAAATTGGCATTCGAGGTTACATTAAGCCCTGCTTGCTTAACTAATCCTTGCATTATTTCTGTTGAATTATAGTTTGCACTGCATCCGTAAGTTTCAAAGTATATTTCAAGCATGGTAAAAAGAGAAAAAGCTGTTTTAAAAACTATCTGTCATTCCTGATAATAATGCAATTTATATAATTTTTGGAAAAGGCTTCTATCTGCAATAAAACCAAAAAATAAATTAATTTTTACAGGCAGAATAAAAACCAGTAAGTTTTGCAGAAAAATCGAAATTATTCGCTGATTATTGCCAATACTACACTGACTATTGTCGTTATAACAACAATCCACCCTATAACCATTGCAATTCCTGATCCTATTGCAGTTGATCCTCCCAACCATCTTGGCAGATTTAAGGTTCCCTGTATCATCCCATTTCCAACCACTAGTGAAACAACAACTCCTGTAAACCATGCAACAAAACCCAGCACCTTTGATCTTTTGTCTTTTTTTGCCATTTTACCTCCTTTTATTTAATTAATATCTTCTCTGCAATTATAGGAAATTTTTAATAAAAAAATCAACAAAAAAAATAAAAATATGGAGCCTTACTTTCTTGCAAGGCTAAAGGCGTTCTTTATTGCAACAATTATGGTTGCTGGAACAAATATTGCAAGCAGTGCCTGTAAAATGCTGTTAAAGTAAGAAACTCCTTGAGTCACTTCCTGCCCCAGTGAACTTGCTATTATAAGAACAACCCCTGACAAAAGAAACTGATTCACCTCTTTGCCAGCGACATTCACAAGACCCACTATAAGCCCTATTATAACAAGGACATAAATCCACCCGGCAGTCAGTCCGCCGGCAAATCCAAGCCCAAGTATCACTGCAAGGACAACTCCAGCAAGGAACGCCCATCCGCTGAGTACATTCGTATCAAGCTTTCTGGCCATTTTTCACCTCCTTTTAGTTAAATACAACAGGAAAAAATACTTTAAATAAGTTTTGTTCGCTACATTTCTTCCATTGTTTCTATTCCTAAAAGGCCCAGGGAGTTTTTCAAAACCTGTCTGAAAGCCTGAACAAGCGAAAGCCTGAACAATTCCTTCTTTGAGCCAATGACAGGGCAAGAGTGATAAAATTCATTAAAAATCTGTGCAAGCTGATAGGAATAATTTGCAATCAGAGAAGGATTCAAAGCATTATATGATTTCAGAACAACACTCGGAAATTCTGAGAGTTTTTTAACTAACTCGATTTCTTTCGGATCTAGCTCTCCTGTCTCTGCTTTTCCTTTTTTCAGAGATTTTGCCTTTCTCAAAATGCTTGAAGCCCTTGCATAACTGTAAAGAATATACGGTCCGGTATCCCCCTCAAAGGAAATAAATCTCTTAATATCAAATACCATATTGTTTGACCTGTTGTTTTTCAAATCGCCGTAAAAAATCGCCGCTATTGCAACTTTATGGCTTCTTTCTTCCAATTCTTTTTTGGAAATTTTTGGAAATCTTTTCTGGATTTCCTTTTTTGCAAGAGAGATTGTCTCATTTAAAATGTCTTCCATGAAGATTGTTTTTCCTTTTCTTGTTGCGAATTTCTTTCCTGTTTCATCCAGATAAAGCCCGTGGTCCACATGGACACATTCTTTTGCCCAGCCATGTCCCATCAATTCAAGGATTTTAAATACCTGTCTGAAATGAAGCTTCTGCTCCTGGCCTACTTCATAAATCATTCTGCTGAATTTGTATTTTTTGTGCCTTTCAATTGCAGATGCCAAGTCTCTTGTAGCATATAGTGTTGTTCCGTCGCTTTTTTGAATTAAAGCAACTCCAAGATTGTATTCTTCAAGATTCACAACCAACGCCCCATCACTCTTTTTTAAAAGCCCCTTTTCATCTAGCTCTTTCAAAACTTTTTTCATTTCTTCATTATACATTGATTCCCCTGAATAAACATCAAATTTTATGTTGAGTAGTTTGTATATTTTTTCAAAATCTTTTAAGCTAAGCTCCCTGAATTTCTTCCACAATTCCAGCGCCTCTTTGTCGCCTTCTTCAAGCTTCTTGAACCATTCTCTTGACTGCTTTTCATAAATTTTTTTGTTTGCCTTTACATAAATCTCCAGAAGATGTTTTATTGGATTTTTCTCCAGGCTCTTTTTACTTCCGAATTTCTTAAAGCCTAGAAGAAGCTTTCCAAACTGGGTTCCCCAGTCTCCCAGATAATTGATTCTGATTACACTAAATCCCTCAAACTCGCAGATTTTGGATATTGAATTTCCGATTATAGTTGACCTTAAATGCCCTATTCCAAACGGCTTTGCAATATTCGGAGAAGAAAATTCAACAACAATCCTTTTTCCTTTTCCTATGTTTGCTTTTCCGAAATTTTCTTTCTCTTTTAAAATTTTCAAAATAAGGTTTTGTGCAAGTTTTTTTCTGTCTAAAAAAAAATTAATATAAGCTCCTGAAGTCTGAATATCCTCAAATTGCTCAGGAGGATTTCCTATTTTTTCCCTTATCTTTAGAGCGATTTGAGAAGGATTCTCTCTGAGCTTTCCAGCAAGAAAAAAACACGGGAAAGCATAATCCCCCATTTCAAAGGAAGGCGGTATCTCAATGTGCTTTTCAATCTCTTCTTTTTCAGTTTCAGCACCCATCTCTTTCAGAGCATTTTCAAGTATCTCTATTATCTGCTGTTTCATAGATTGGCTAAACAAGACAGGTTAATAAAGATTTTGAATAGCTGTAGACATGGGAGTATTTTTCAGGATAGTATTGGAATTTAATGGAGGCTATCATAAATTCAGAAACTACATGGAAGAGGAGCATAGGAGAAGAATTAAAGAAGGGCCTCAACATGCAGACCAGGTGAGATTATCCTCATTAAAGATAGAATTAAGATAATTCTTTAGAGAGTAAAAACAGACTCTTTCAATATCCCAATCCAGTGATTTTACTGTCAGCCATCCCCTATTATTGTTATGCCTATATTGCAGGAATACCTTCGGTATAGAAACATATGATTCTTTATTAAATCCGAACTCTTCCTTAGCCTTTAGATATTCTCTGGAATTTCCTGCCATCCAGTATGCCACCCTTTCAATAGTTGCATCTTTGATTTTAAATAAAGGAAAAACCAATCCATCATCCAATCCATCTAATGAAACACTGTCATCTTCGTCAAAAGAATCTGGCCAGGCTCTTTTAATCTCAAGGTCTCTCATTACTATGTATGCAGAGAGCTGAGAGCTCCATCTGTCTTTTTTTCCCGGTGGAAACTGGCTAAAATGTTCTTCAATAGATAAAAGAGAACTTGCCCAATAAAGGTCTAGCTCAAAGTACATCCTTATTCTTTCGTAAATTGAGGGTCTGGAGTTTTTCAGATATTCCTCACTCAAATTGATAAGGGGCATTGATATAAAAAATGATAAAAGCAATATAAATCTTTTCGTTTTATCTTTTAAGACTGTGGAAGTTAAAACTACTGAGGCATAAAAACAACTCAAGAGCATAGAGAATTAAGGCATTAATAAAAAATATAAAAAGCCTTCTTGACAACTTTAATATAAGTAAAAGCTGTTAAAAAAATGCCATACATAAAAAAACTGGTGATGCATGGATTCAAGAGCTTTCCCAGAAAAACAGAGCTGCCTTTCACTCAGGGAATAAATGTAGTTCTTGGACCAAATGGAAGCGGAAAGTCAAATATCTCAGATGCCTTGTGTTTTGTTCTTGGAAGGCTGAATATCAAGTCAATGAGGGCTGCAAAGGCAAAAAATCTCATCTTCCTCGGAAGCAAGGCCGCAGCTCCTGCAAAAGAAGCGATGGTTGAAATTGTTTTTGATAATTCTGACAAGGTATTTGCAATAGATAAAAATGAAATATCAATAAAAAGAATTGTAAGAAAAAACGGACAAAGCATCTACAAAATCAATAATGAGACTAAAACAAGGCAGGATGTCCTATTTCTGCTTGCGCAGGCAGGCCTTGATCCAAACGGATTCAACATAATTCTGCAGGGAGAAATTCAGAACTTTGTCAGAATGCATACAGAAGAAAGAAGAAAAGTCATAGAAGAAGTTTCAGGAATATCAGTTTATGAGTCAAGAAAAGAAAGGTCTCTTAAAGAGCTTGACAAAACAGAGGAAAAGCTAAAGGAAGTTACGGCAATACTCAGAGAGAGAACTGCTTACTTAAACAATCTTGAAAAAGAAAGGCAGGAGGCATTGAGATTTAAGAGGCTTGAGAAAGATGTCAAAAGATTCAAGGCAAGCATAATCTATCATGACCTAAGCAGGAAAAAGAAAGAGAGGGAAAAAATTAACCTTGAGGCATCCAAAAAAAACAAAGAGATAGAGAGGATAAAAAAAGAGATAGCTGGAATTACTGCATCAGTAGAGAGTTATGAGTCAAAAATCAACTCAATCAATTCATCAATTCAAAAGTCAACAGGCTTTGAGCAGGAAAGGCTGAATAACGAAATAGCTAACTTAAGGGCAGAGCTTGCAGGAATTGATGTTAAAATTGAAACATCTAAAAAGAAACTCTCTGAGCTTTCCAGACAAAAAACAGAAGTGCAGCAGTCAATAAGAAAGAGCGAGCTTTCAATAAAGGAGATGCAAAAATCATCTTCCAAAAAAGATGGCTCAAAAAGTGAAAAGCATATTGAAGCGAAAAAGGAAGAGCTTGAAAGACTGGAAGAGCAGAGAAAAAAATTCTATATGATGAAGTCAGAGCTTAAGTCAGTAAAGGAGATGCTTCATGACAAAAAGTCAATTCTTCAAAGCTATGTGACAGAGTCGGAATTTCTTTTAAAGCAAATAGATTCAATCTCAAAAGAGCTGTTTGACATAAAGACCAGTGAAGAAAAGATAAAATCACTGAAGCTCTCCTTAGCAGAGAAGAGGGATGCAATTGAAAGGCTGACTCAGGAAGAGATAAAGCTTGGGAAAATATCTCATGCAAACGGATGCGAGATAGAGAGGCAGAAAAAGCTGGCTGAAACTGTATCAAAAATGGATGTCTGCCCGCTATGCAGAAGCAAAATAACAAAAGAGCATATTGATGCAATAACAAAAGAGGCATCTGAGAAAGTTGATTCGCTCGGAGAGGAGATAGAAGACTCAAGGAAAAAGACCGACGAGATATCAAAAAAAATAGAGATGCTTAAGAAAGAGGTTGAGGAAATATCTTCAGAGATATCAAAAAGAGAGTCTGATATGGTAAAAATCTCGTCTATTGAAGAGAAAAAAGAGCATATCAAGGCTCTTCAGGAAAAAATAGACAAAGCAAAAAAAGATATCTCGGTCCTTGAAAAAAGAAGAAAATTCCTTGATGAGAATTTTGATGAGAATTCAAATATTGACCAAAGGTACAATACGCTGAAAATTGAAATACAGGAGGCTTCTATGAAAATTGAGGAGAATATTGACTCAGAAATATCTTTCAGGCAGAGAGAGCTTGAACGCATAAAAATTAATTTCAAAAAGATTGTATCTGATGAAGAAGAGCTGGAAGAAGAGCTTAAGGAGAATGAAAAGGCCAAGGAAGAAAAGGAAAGCATTCTGGAAAAAAGAAAAGAGCAGGAAGAAGAGCTAAGCAGAAAATTCCAGAAGCTCATCTCAGAAAGAGATATGCTTCAGAAGAAAATAAGAGAAGAAGAGTCTGTTCTTTCTGCAAAGAGAAACACTGTTCATAATATTGAGCAGAGCATAAACAATCTTAAAATTGAAAGGGCAAGATTTGATGCAGAAATTGAGAACCTCGAGATTGAAATGCTCGGGTTTCAGAATGTTGAGATAATAAAGGCAAGCAAAGATGCTCTTATCCAGAGACTGAACAAAACACAAGAGGCGCTATCAAGAATAGGAAACGTAAATCTCCGCTCTCTTGAGGTTTATGATTCAATAAAAAAAGAGTATGATGCTGTAAGCAAAAAAGCAGAAGTAATTACCAAAGAAAAGCAAGGAATATTAAAAGTTATTCATGAGATTGATGTAAAAAAGAAGAGGGCATTCTTAAAAACCCTTTATGAGCTTAATGATATCTTCTCAAGGAACTTCTCCCAGCTCAGCACAAAGGGACAGGTTTCACTCGAGGTTGAAAACAAAAAAGACCCTTTTGAAGGGGGGGTCAATATTGTGGTTAAAACAGGGCATGGAAAGTATTTTGATGTTACCTCTCTTTCAGGAGGCGAGCAGACTATAGTTGCCTTGTCGCTTATATTTGCAATTCAGGAGCTGAAACCTTATTATTTTTATATACTTGACGAGATTGACGCTGCGCTTGATAAAAGAAATTCTGAAAGGCTTGCAGGCCTGCTGAAAAAATACATGCAGAAAGGGCAGTATATTGTAATAACGCACAATGACGAAATAATCACAAATGCGACAAACCTCTACGGAGTGAGCATGCATGACGGAATAAGCAAAATTGTCAGCCTGAAGATTTAAAAATAATTATCTTATTCCGCTAAAGTTTCTGATATTAAGACATATAAAAACATTTAAGTAACAGCAGTTACATGATACTTTACTGAAACAAAGATATATAAAAAAGATTAAACAGGCTTGGAGATGCCCATATATTTTGGATAGAATGAAAAACAGACGAACCATTCTTGTCCATGATATTGAATCAGGAAAAAACACTTTCAAATGAATAAGCAAGAGCTCGTTGATAGTTTAAAGGAAAAGGGTTTTCCAAAGCCGATACTTGATGCTTTTTCAAGGGTTAAAAGAGAGAATTTTATTCCGGAAAAATTAAGGGCTTATGCTTATGAAGACACTGCCCTTCCGATAGGAAAAGGCCAGACAATCTCCCAGCCATATACAATAGCAGTAATGCTTTCTCTGCTTGAGCTGAAAAAAGGGCAGAAAGTCCTTGAAATCGGCTCTGGATGCGGATATGTCCTTGCATTGATTTCTGAGATAGTGGGAACAAAAGGAGAGGTTTTTGGGGTTGAGATTGTCAAAGAGCTGGCAGAGATATCAAAAATAAACCTTGAAAAAGAAAAGAGGTACAGAAATATTGAAGTATATAACAGAGATGGCTCTTTTGGGCTTGAGGAAAAATCCCCTTTTGATAGAATTATAATAAGCGCTGCATGCGAAGAAATTCCAGAGAGGCTTGTCTCACAGTTAAAAGAGAAAGGGATAATTGTCGCTCCTGTAGGAAGATATGAGCAGTCTTTAATGGCTTTTGAAAAAACAAAAGGAAGGATGAAGCTGAAGAAAGAGATTCCCGGATTTGTTTTTGTCCCTTTTGTCAAGAAAGAATAACTGATTCATACAAGCCTTCGGCTGAGTTAAAAAAAAGAAAAAAAATTAAAGAAAAAAATAAAAACTTAGTAATAGCTTTCTCCAAGCTCTTCTGATTTTTCAGGTTTTTTTCCTATTAAGACAATCAAAACAACAAGCAATACAATAAAGATTATTGCAAGGATGACTGTCAGAACAACTATAGGGCTTGCTGCTGTTGCTGCTGAAGTTCCTTCTGCATTTGCTTCAAGAGTCACTGTATCTACAAGCTCTTCTCCAGAGAATACATTAACATCAAAAGAGTACTCTCCTTCTGAATCTGCGCTTGCAATCACTCTTAGTGTCTTGCTTGAGCCAGCAGGGACAGCGACAACAGACTCGTCAGCACTTACTGAAAGCCCTCCTGAAGACTCAGGAACAACCCTGTAAACCTTTAATTTGTTCGTAGGGTTTACAACCAAAAGGGCGTATTCTGCATTCTCTCCAGGTGCAACTGTTTTCCTATACTCAGTCACAACCACGTTGCTGACAAAATCATTTTTTACAACAATCTCTCTTACTTCACTTGTTTTCATGTCGTCATTCTTCATCTCAATCTCCAGAGCGTAGACGCCGTCTTCTGCATTGTAAGGAACTTTCAGGTAAAGCCTTCCAGTTGCAGTATCGGTGTCGTCTTCGTCGCACTTCCTGTCTACATCAACTCCGTAATTGTATACAGAGTCTTTGTCCTCGTCGCATTCCAATGCAACAAGGTCTCCGAAATAAGATGACTTTTCAACGCCTAATGCAGGAAGTCTTGCAGTCACATACACATCATCCAAGTCATTGTATCCTATGTTCTTCAAAACAATATCCACTGGGAAACTATCACCAGCTTCAACAGTCTGAGAAACACTTACTGACTTGATATCTGCATTGTATGTCGGCCTCTGCACCCTCAAAGTGTATGAGTCTGTGAAGGCGTCTGATTCTCCTCCCCATATTTTAAGGTTCAGAGATATGTCTCCACTGATCTCATCCTTAAGTTCATAAGGCACTTTAAGAGTCAGCACTTTCCTGTATCTCTTTCCATCTTCAACATCAAAAGAAGATGTTCTGGCGTCAACGTCTAGCTTGTCACCTTCAATCTCTGCCTTTACCCTTATGTCAGATTCATTGACTTCTGAGGTAAAGTAGACCTTCACAGTAATGCTCTCTCCTGCTGTTACACTGACGTCGTTGTTAGAAGCGTCAATTCCGTCAACTGTAACCTTGTCAATACTGAAATCAGCAGCACTAACTGTGGCTACCAATGTCAAAACACTTGCAATTGCCAGGAAAAAAACCAAAAGGTTTTTTTGTCTCATTTCCATTTTAGATATTTAATTGCACAGAAAAACAATGTTTTTCTGTAAATATACCCATATGGAACCCATTTATAAACTTTGTGGTAACAACATCAAATAGTAATTACAAAGTGTCGAAAAAGTAACTTAGTGTCATGACAAAGAGTGACTAAAAATAAAAATCAATTGGTTTTGAATTCATTGAATACTTTAAGGGCGAGAACAGAGTCTTCTACTGGAGACGGGCTCTCATTAATCACAGTTATATCTTTGTTTTTCCCAAGACTTAAAAGCTCCGAGAGAAGCTTTCTTAATTCAGCTTCAGGAGTTTTCTTATGATGCCTCTCCCCTTTTTCCCCATATGCAATTCCTGAAAAGTGTATGTGAAGATGCTTGTATCTTTTGAACTTCCTTAACACTTCGTCTAACTTATATTCTTTATATCTTGCAAGTATGTGAGCAAAATCTATGCAAAAACCGCATTTTGTGTCCTGCACAAGCCTGTATATTTCGTCAATACCTCCAAAGACATTTACTTTCCCGGTTGTTTCAGGAGAAAGCTTTACAGTATACTTGTTTTTTCTTATTTCTTCTTGAATTTCAAGAATCTCTTTTTTAATATTATTATATGTCTCCTCCTTTCCTGTTTTTCCATAATATCCAGGATGAAACACAATGTTCTCTGCTCCAAGCCAGGTTCCCACTTCGCAGCACTTCAGTATTCTTTGCTTGCTTTTCTCAATCTTCTCTCTCTCAGCAGAATTAAGATTAATCCAATAAGGCGCATGAATGCTCAGCTTTATTCCAAGTTTTTTTGCCTTTTCCCCTATTCTAAGGGCATCCTCTCTTTTCTTTATATATGCTCCATAAGTGAATGCTATCTCACACGCTCTCAATCCAAGCCTGAAGTATTTTTCAAGATTAAAAACAGCATCCTCAACACTTCCCAATCCTGCAGGACCGAATTTAATATCTGCCTCCATAAACAAAAAAACTTCCTTATGTTTAAAAATTAATGTGTAATCTATTGTCCTGGCAAAGAGTGACTAAATTAAACAACTCCTTCAAGCTCTTTATTAAGCTCTGCGCTAATCTCTCCTATGTTGTTTATTACATATGAGTGGAGTTTCTTAATCATCATATCCTGAATTTCTTCTTTAAGTATGCCATGGCATTGTGAGATGTCTTCATTTGGAGAGCTTGTATCTCCTAAAGGAAGGTAGCATTTCATTGATTTTCCTTCAAAAACAGTCATATCAGGAGTCCCTTCTTTTACCCTTAATACCTCCACCTCAATCTCGCACATCCCCTTTTCTTTTCCGAGTATATGGTAGAGCCATGTTGTTTCTTTTGTATCATCTATAAATTTTGTTCTCCTGCACTTCTCCTGATATGCCTGAAAACACCCAATGTCCTCGCATTTGTATGAAAACAAAAAAGTGAAATAAATTCCTGTAATGAAAACAACTATTAGCAAAACAAATAAAATCTTTCCCCTGGCCCATGCTTTTTTGTTCATTAGATAAAATGCAAACGAGAATATTTAAAGGTTTTTAAAATAAAAAGAATTTTTGAATTTTCAAGTTGGAAATTCTTTATGATTCCATATTCGCAGCAGCAGAGCTGCAGAGTATATGAATTAAATTAAACTCAGTAGAGAATAAAAAAGAAAAAGGGGCTTTTGCAAAAGCCCTTGTATGGAATTATAAGCTTAGAAGCTGAATCTTAGTGTCAGTTGTTGCAAAATTCTTTGCTACAATAGCTTGAATCCCTGCTTCCTCTGAGGCATTTATAATTGCTGGAGTAACAGTCCCACCAATCACAATTACTGAAGAATCTTTTCCAACTCTTCTTAAAGAGCTGGCAAGGCTTCTTGTTGACACTTCAGCTATTTTTTTCAGAGAGCTGTCCAAGAGAATTGCCTTTCCTGTACCCTCTGCTTCAGAAAGAAGCTTTCTAAGATTTTCCTTATCCTCAGGAGTCAGGCTGAGCTCTTCGCTCCTTGACTCTGCTGTCCTGACAGTGCTTCTCCTAAAGCTTCTTTTCCTGCTGTGCCTGTCTTTGGAAAAAAACTCTTCTACAGGAATCTTCTTCCTTAAATTCATTAGGATTTCCTTTCCTGTCAATTCCTCAACTTCCTTTCCGTCGGGAGCAGTTGCTATGTATTTTACTCTCGCATTGTCAACAACATTGCGGGCAATAAGCTCTCCTCCTCTGTCTCCGTCAATAAAAAGAGTAATCTCTTTTTCCATGCTCAACTCCCTTATTGCATCAGGAAGCTTTGTCCCGTTCATCGCTATTACATTATTTACGCCGTTTCTCATCAGATTAATCACATCAGCCCTTCCTTCAACAACAATGACTTCATTTCCAGAGATGTCCCCGCATGGAAGCTTCTCATCTCCGTATTCCTGGATTCCTGCAATTCTCGCAGATTCCTTAATCTCTTTTGATATCTGCCTTGAATCTGCTGAACCCTCAATCACTTTCATAAGTTTCTTTGCTCTCTCAATTATATAGTCTCTCTTGCTTCCCCTCACATCCTCAATTCTTTCAACTTCAAGGTGGGCGTCGCTTGGTCCAATTCTCTCTATTGTCTCTATTGCAGCTGCAATAAGAGTTGTTTCTGACTGGTCAAGCGCAGTCGGGATCCTTATAACTCCAGTAGTTCTCTTGTCGCTTCTTTCAAGATCAACTTCTATTCTTCCTATTTTTCCCTCTTTCTGCAGCTCTCTCATCTCCAGATCAGCCCCAAGTAACCCTTCTGTCTGGCCGAATAGAGCTCCGATTACATCAGGCTTCTCCAGAACCCCTTCTGCAGTAAAGTTTACGTGTATCATATATTTTATTGATACCGGACTTATCTTTGCCATTTCTGTTTAATCTCCTTTATTTAATTGTAAAACTCCTAAAGAGTTTGCAGAAAACATATTGTTTTCTGCCTTGAAAAATTTAATTTTTCAAACATAGAAAAATATCTGGTTAGGCCCAAGTTCTCTCTTCAGAGATTGTTCTTCCTTCACACGAAAAAAGCATTAAGCTAAATTAAATAGTGAATTTGAATGTGATGATAATCTCTACAGATATTATTCTATTAAAGTAACTATGCAGAATGCTTTTTAAAGTTTTTGTGCCTGAAGGAGTTTGCAGATAGACAATATAAATCCTTAAAAATATCCATTAATGTCTGGAAATATGATTCATGTAAACAAGGCATTGAGAAACAGCCAGTATTTTCTCAATGAGCTCTTTCTTCCAGAAATCTATTCTGCCGCTACAATTGAGGATTTTTTAAGGAACAAGTCAGAAATTAAGCCTACAAAAAAGATTCTTCCATGGGGCTGCCTTGTTAACGGAGGCGTAATAGTTATGTTTGAAACCTCTGTAATGTACAATCCAATAAACAGCACCAAAGGGGTTCTGAATGACTTAACAGCATCTCTGGAAGTTTCCTTAATGCGCAGATTTAATGGATTTTCATGGATTATTGAAGATGAAAAAAGACTCTACATCCCCCATATCTATTTCAAACCTGATGAAGGAAGCATATTTCTTTCCTATTACAAAACAAGCGGGCCTCAGACTGCTGAAACGGCAAGAGAAAAGAACTTTTATTTTTCTATGATTCCTGCTTTCTGATTAGTGCATAATATTCTCTTAGTTTTCCAAGCTTCTCATACAGCCCCAGAAGCCTTTTTTTAATCTCTCTTCTTTCATCCTCGCTAATATCCATCTCAAGGAGCTTTTCATAAATCCTTACTGCATTGTTTCTTCTTTTCTCTCTTTCATAAGCCTCTGCCTGATTTCTGTACATATTTTTTACAGAAAGAATAATGTCCCTCTTTTCTCGTGAATTTGCCTCAGCAATGGCTCTTTTCATTGAGTAATCTGCTGTGTCAAAAAGGCCTGATTTAATGTAAAGCTCAGTTGCTTTCATAAAGTTCCTAATCTTTTCAGAGAAGGCTATTGACAATGCTGCAGCACTCTCAAAAGATTTTGCAGCATTGCTAAACATGCCCTTTCCCTCATAAATCTCTGCAAGCTTTAAGTAAGAGAATTTTTTTATTTCAAGAGGAAGGTCTTTTTTTATGAATCTTTCAATATAATTTATCTGCACAAATTCCCCCTTTCCTTTAAGCTCTTTTTCAATATCCTGTTTTGACATCCCTTTTTCCAGCATATCTGCTAAAAAATAACAAAGTATTTAAGAATTGTTGGTGTTCAGGCAACAATCCTCTTCAAAATATTTTTGTCAATAAAAACAAAGAGAAAAAAAGCATAAAAAACGAGAGTTTAGCAAAAAAATTGAACAGGAAAAAAGCCCTAAAAATTACTTTTTCTCAGTTATCTCAATGCACATTCCTGCAGCAACTGTCTGCCCTGCATCCCTTACTGCAAACCTTGACATAAATGGATTTTCTTTCTGAGTTTCCAAGGCAAGGTTTCCTTGAGGCCTTATCTTTACTCTTGCAACATCTCCATTTTTAAGAAAATCAGGATTCTCTTTTATTACCTGCCCTGTTTTAGGGTCAATCTGCTCTATAAGTTCAGTAAACTGGCAAGGAACTTGAGCTGTATGAACATGGAATACAGGAGTGTATCCTTTAGCAAGAACAGTTGGATGGTTAATTACTGCAATCTGAGCTATGAATTCCTTTACAATAGGTATAGGATTTGAAGCTTCACAAACAACATCTCCTCTTGCAATGTCTTTTTTTCCAACTCCCCTTATGTTTATCCCAACATTATCTCCTGCCTGAGCCTCTTCAAGCATCTCGTGGTGCATCTCTATTGTCTTCAGCTCTCCTTCAACTCCTTCTCCAGTTCTTCCTGGAAGCACCTTAACCTTCATTCCTTTTTTCATGATTCCTGTTTCAACTTTTCCAACAGGAACTGTTCCAATACCTGTAATCTCATAAACATCCTGAACAGGCATTCTCATTGGAAGATTAGTAGGCAATTCAGGCTGAGGGAAGATGTCAAACTGCTCCATGATTGTAGGGCCTTTATACCATGGCATCTTGTCTGATTTCTTTACAACATTGTCTCCCTGCAATCCGCTGACAGCAAGGAAAGGCGTTTCATCAGGATTAATTCCAACCTGCTTTAGAAGCTTTGAAACATCCTCTTTAACCTGGTTGAATTTAGCTTCATCGTAATTAACATCATCCATCTTATTTACTGCTACAGCAATATTCTTAACTCCCATTGTTCTTAAAAGCCACAAGTGCTCTGTTGTCTGAGGCTGAACACCTGCAGGAGCAGATATAACCAAGAAAGCTGCATCTGCCTGTGAGGCTCCAGTAATCATGTTCTTAACAAAGTCTCTGTGTCCAGGAGCATCAATGATTGTTATCTGATATTTCTGAGTAAGAATCTTTTTATAAGCAAGATCTATAGTAACCCCTCTTTCTCTTTCTTCTTTAATCTTATCCATAACATAAGCAAATTCAAAGCCAGCTTTTCCGTGCTTTTCAGCTTCTTCCTTCAGCTTCTTCATCTCTTGTTCAGAAACAGCTCCTGAGTCAAACATAAGCCTTCCTACACAAGTAGACTTTCCAGCATCAACATGACCTACAAACACAACATTCATGTTTGGTTTTTCTTTTGCCATTTTTATTGTATTTTTATCATTAAAATTTTTAAGTAATGATTAATAAAAAATTAGGTTTAAAAACTTTTCGCTTTTTGCGCTCTGCCCGAAAAGACAAAAATCTGAACAGATAAAAAATTGAGAACATTAAGCAAGAGAAATCAAAATACTTTAATTTACATTCGATAAAACTCGTGCAGAATAATTGATATAGAAATTTATAGAAGAAGTTTGAAGTCTACACAACAAGAAGGATTCTTTGTTTTTTTACAAATTAAGCTTCCAACTCCTGGAACAACAAGAGTTATAGAAAAGCATCTTTTAATAAATTCAACAGAAGAAAATTACTGGTTCTCAGCAAGGCCTTTTCTTTCCCTGATTTTCCTGATTATATCATTCTGCATGCCGGCAGGAACTTTTTCAAAAAGCTGATCCAGAATTGAGCTTGTTCCCCTTCCCTCTGTTGCTGATCTGAGATCATTGCTCCATCCAATCATCTCTGCAACAGGTATTTTTGCCTTCATCTCTGCATTTGTTCCTTCCTGCTTGACATCAATCATCTGCCCTCTCTTGCTTCCAACAAGCTTAGTCACTGCCCCAAGGAACTTGTCAGGCATTTCAATAACATGAATCTGCAGAGGTTCAAGAAGTGAGGCGTTTGCCTGCTTCATTGCTTCTGTAATGGCCTCCCTGACTGCAGGATAGACTTGCGCAGGGCCACGGTGAATAGCGTCTTCGTGAAGCCTTATGTCAACAAGAGAAACTTTCATTTTCATGCAAGGCTCCCTTGCCAGCGGACCGTGATCCATAACCATTTCAAATGCGTCAAGAACCATCTCAATAACCTCTCCTATATGAACCTCTCCTCTTGTTTCGTCAAGGAACATATTGCCTTTGTAAATATCCCTTACATTCCTTATCATATCCCCGCTCCATCCAAGCTCAGAAAGCTTCTTGGAGACTTCCTCGCTTTTCTTCTTGATTCTTCCTTCTGGAAGTTCTCCTGATTTTATTGCTTCGTAAACATTATCTTCCAAAGGCTCAACTTTCATGAAAAAACTGTTATGCTTATTCGGAGATCTTCCTTCGACACTTGGAGATTCCTTATTCACTGTTTCTCTGTAAACTATAATCGGAGGCGAAGTCTTGACATCAAGGCCTTTCTCTGTTCTGATTCTGTTCTCTATAATCTCAAGATGAAGCTCTCCCATTCCTGACATCAGGCTTTCCCCTGTCTGCTCGTTTATTGATACTGAAACAGAAGGGTCTTCTTTTGCAACCTGTTTTAAGACTTCTACAAGCTTTGGAAGGTCTGCGGCTTTTGTAGCCTCTATTGACTTTGTGACAACAGGCTCAAAAAGGTGCTTTATTGCCTCAAAAGGCTCCATCTCATTTTTACTGACTGTTTCTCCTGCAAAAACATCCTTTAAGCCAACAACCCCTATAATGTTTCCTGCAGGAACTTCATCAACAATAACTCTCTGCGCTCCCTTGTATACAGAAACCTGCTGAACACGAACTTTTCTCTTTGCAAGATTCATGTAAACCTCATCTCCCTGCTTTATTGTTCCTGAGAAAAGTCTTCCTGCTGCGACCTCTCCTGCATGCTTGTCAACAACAATTTTGGTAGGAACAAAAACCGGCTCTCCTTGAGGGTCGCAGTTGATCAGAGACTTTCCTATCTCAGAATCAAGATCTCCGTGCCAGATTTTAGGGATTCTGTACTTTTGAGCCTCAGTAGGATTAGGATGATGCTTAATGCTCATAGACAAAACAACCTCGTGAAGAGGGGCTTTTTTTGCCAGTTCTTTATAGTTGTCTGATTCATAGGCATCTATTACTTCTTTGAAAGTTATTCCATTCTCTTTCATATATGGAAAGCTTAAGGCCCAGTTGTGAAATGCGGATCCAAAAGCAACTGTCCCGTCGGAAACAGAAACTTTCCATTTTTCCTTGTATCCTTCAGGAGCTATGTTCTCTATTAAGTTGTTAACATGATCAATAATCTTTACGAACTTTGCCTGCATATCCTCTGGAGTCAGCTTAACTTCCTTGATAAGCCTGTCAACTTTGTTTATGAACAAAACAGGCTTTACAAGCTCTTTTAATGCCTGGCGCACAACTGTCTCTGTCTGGGGCATAACTCCTTCAACAGCACAAGTAAGGATTATGCATCCGTCAACAGCCCTCATTGCTCTTGTAACATCTCCTCCGAAATCTACATGCCCTGGAGTGTCAATAAGATTGATCAAATATTCCTCTCCAGCAACTTTATGAATCATGCTTACTGAGGCAGAGTCAATTGTAATCCCTCTTGCTGCCTCGTCATCATGAAAATCAAGAAACCTCTGTTTTCCGGCAGTCTCTTCTGAAAGCATTCCTGCTCCTGCCAGCAGATTGTCAGAAAAAGTGGTTTTCCCATGGTCAATATGCGCTGCTATTGCTATGTTTCTAATCTTCTCCTGCTGCTTCATAAGCTTTGATATTGCCTGTGTTTTTTCTTCTGCCATTTTTTCTCCTATTTTTCCATCTGCACACTTTTTTATCTGCAGGCTCATAATTATCTTTCAGACAAAGACAGTTAGAGCAATATAAATTTGTAAAATTGGTTTTTAAAGGTTTCTTTGCCTGTTTGTTTTGGAAGATGCATCATGAACATATCCCTGCATCCTGATTTGAGTGTAACAAAACTCATCAGCAAAAGATTCCAGCCCATTGAAAGGACTGCCTTCATTGCAATCCCTCAAAACTTTAATGTTTCCAGCAATAGTCTTTTTGCAGAATTCACAGGCATATTTTTCTAATGTTGTTCCTGCTTTAATCTCATCAATTTCAATATCTCCATTTCTTATTTTTTCAACAAGAGATTTTCTATAATCTTCATATCTTAAACCTATGTCTGCCATCTTAGCTATAATTTTTCCCTAACAAGCTTTTTTAATTTAATCGCCTCCTTTTTTTCCTTCTCAAGCTTTCTTAGCTCAGCCATCTTTATTCTTCTCTCTTCTTTCTTCAGTCTTCTTTTTTCCTCTTCAATCTTTCTTTTCTCCTCAATTATGTTCTCAATCCTCTCTTTTTCCTTCATTTTTTTAATGTGCATAAACAATTTTTTAATAGGTATTTTCAGGATATTTAATGCAGCTGAGAACAAGATGAAAATAATAATCAGGGAGATGAATAATGCCAGGCTTTCCCTTAATCCAGAATATACAAAAAGGATTGAGATATATGCAACAAGGTTAAGAGTCAATGGAGAGCTGACATACATGGCTATTTTCTCAGGGAGAAAGTGTTCAAAGTTTAAAAATAAGAGAACAGCGCCTATTAAAAACAATCCCGAAGATACAATAAGCTTGTAAGGATAGGTTATAAAATTAATTGCTCCAAGTCCGTTAATATTGTATATATATCTGAATAAAATAACTGAAACAAACAGCAAAACAAGGGAATTTGCAACATAAGTATTCCATCCTGGCTTCTCTCCATTGTATTTTTCAAAATAAATCAGCATTATTATTGTTGCAAGAATCAGCGGAAAGATAGTCCAGAGTAACTCAGGGTTGGAAGTAAGTTTCATGAAATAAGCTATATTTCTGTAAATTTCAACCATCATTTTTCATAATTGAAAAAATATACTTTTAAATTTTCCCACAAAAATATGAATCAACAACTTTTATAAGTAAGATATATTTCTTTTTCCCAAGCGGGGGTGCCGGAGAACTCAAGTCCTTGCTCAAATCAAGGGCAACCTGGAAGTTCGCAAAAACTTTCGGGTCAAACAAGTTTTCCCACTCCTTTAATGCGGGGGTGCCGGAGCGGTCAAACGGGCTGCCCTTAAGACATAAAAA
The DNA here is from genome assembly GCA_027021195.1 of Candidatus Pacearchaeota archaeon. Classification (GTDB taxonomy): domain Archaea; phylum Nanobdellota; class Nanobdellia; order Pacearchaeales; family GW2011-AR1; genus JALUUW01. Next base: position 25,945 of record JALUUW010000061.1, read on the forward strand.
ACCTTTGGTTTTTAGGGTTTCCAACTTGTCTGGAAATTCACAAGTTAGAAAGGCAGTGGCTTAGTGCCTGCGCAGGTTCGAACCCTGTCCCCCGCATGCTTATTCTGGTTTAATGCGTTGACTCACAAGGTTGTACAACCCTTAAATACACTTGTGTTACCACAATTCAATAAGAAAATGGCAGAGGATGATATATACGGGAATAAAGGAAGATATATCCGGTTTAAAAGCAATCTTGACTTGCTGCTTAGGCCTCCCGGAAAGAAAAGAAATAAGAGCAAGTATCACTGTAAGAATCCTGATAACCTGAAGTACTTCAGACAGATGTTCTTGTATTTTGAGGCAAAGGACCTGTCCTATGTGAGAAGACTACGGATTCTCCAGACACTAAAATTCGTTGCCTATGCGACAAGAAAAGAATTAAAAAAAGCTCTTACTGAGGTCATTTCCGACAAAGAGAGTGATATTGTTTTAAAACAGTTGATTTCACTATACACACTTCTGAGGCAGCGTAGTATTAGTGTTGGCAAACTTATGGAAGGACTTCAATATGGGATTAGTGCTGCAGAAAAGCCATGGTCAGAAGAAGAAATTTCACGCTGGCAATCAATAAGACCTCAACTAGAAGATTTGCTTTCATTACCAGCTGTTTGGAATGTAGTGAAAGCATTGGATCTATCTTATGATTATGCAAATTTATTTCAAAATGCAAAAATTCTTGTTGATATTCGTCCAATTTTTAATAAAGACGCAACTAATATACAAGGAGCTGTCATATCATATACGCTCCGCCTTTACTTTGATAGTCTTGAGGGGAGTAAGAATCTTAGTATAGCGCTTGACAAAACAGACGTTAGTGAGTTGATGGAATCATGCAAACGAGCTCTAAAAAAAGCAGATTGTGCACAGAAGTTGATGCAGGAATGGGGTGTTAAAAAAATACTCATAGCAGGAAATGAAGAGGAGGGTTTATAAATGACACTGCCTAGTGTTATTGATAGGATGTATAGGAATAAAAAAAGAGCAAAAGAAAGAGACTTGCTGAATTCTAGCAACCTTGAAAAACCATTCCATCGAAAGTTAGATGATATTCCATCAACTGAAGTAGATTCAAAGTATCTTGCCAGACAAATTAAATATGCTTGTGATATGAACTATTATCAAGATAATTGGGGTAGGTTTTACAAGTTTGAGGAGGCACGATACCGGGAACAAATAATACGACTTATTCATGAGGTGACTTCTAAAAAGACAGACATGGAATTAGAATTTGATGTGACTATACGGCTGTCTCCTAAAAATGAGTATACAAAACGTGCAAGGATAAATAGCGTGAATAAAGCTACACCTCGTATTGTTGAACCATAAGAAATTTGATATGATGGTTTATCCATGGTATGACATCGTCAAAGAGGACAATTCTCTTGAACAAGGGGATTTTCTGGAAAATTGTCCGATAATAATTCCTCCCATCGAATACTTAACTAGTGAAGAAGTAAATGTTGACGTTAAAGAGTATGATGTAGTGATTATGAGCCAGTCATGTGATCTTCAACAAGAAAAAATTGATCTTGTTTTAGTTTGCCCAGCATGGAATTTCTCTGAGTTTGAGAAAACAAGCGATTTTTTTAAAAGTACAAGCGGAAAAAAAGCTTTAAAAGACGGAAACGTGCCAGGATACCATTTACTGAATAAATGTGACTTAGAAGGGTACAAAGCAGAATGTCGAGTCGTTGATTTTCGTAACGTTTATAGTATTCATCTTAATTGTTTAAAGGATATTATAGCAAAAAAAGATAAAAGACTGCGTTTGTTATCTCCGTATAGGGAGCATCTTTCCCAAGCATTCGCACGATTTTTTATGAGAGTAGGACTTCCAACGCCAATTAGTTTTGGTCAAGTTTGAAAACTTGCTTGGGTGGTACAGTTCCCCTAAAAATCCATATCCACTCCAATACAACTTACTTCTTACTTACCACAACACTCCCACCATGCCTATGGCTTATGTGTTCCCACCACAAATACCCTTGTTTTAGCAGCATCCTTCTAGGCAACGAGAATTAAGCTATTTCCCGGTAGTTTCCCCAGACTTTCCTGCCTTGGCAGCAGTTTTAGTTGCTTCAGCCTCTGCAGCTTTTGCTGCCTTTGGCTTGCGTCCTCTCTTTGCAGGCTTGCCGGCTTTCTTTGCAGTTGTTCCTTTTTTCCTGCCTCTTTTCTTTGGCGCTTCTTTAGTCGCCTGGCCAAGCTCAATCTGCAAGGTTTTAATTGTTATGTCTATCTCTTCCTTGCGTTTGATAAGCTCATCGATGATTTTTTGTATTTCTTTTGCCATTTTTGCCTCCTCACACTCTTTTTTAAAAATTGATAAGCCAAGAATAATTTATAAAAAGCTTCTTGTCAACCAGAAACAAAAGGAGAAAGCACTGGCAAAAACCAGTGCCTCTCCTATCTCTTGTTTTTATCATGTAACATGCATTGTTTCATGCGTTGTTTTTGCTGCAAGCATTTCTTCTTTCTCCACCATCTCGATCAGTTGAAGCGCCACCTTGCGCATGGCACTGCCTTCCAAAAGCACCTTCTCTGCATTTTGGCTCTAGGAGGCTACATATGGAAAGCTGTACCCTGATGAGTCCGGGCTGAAATAGGCAGAGGCCATAAAGGCTACTCCTTCTACTATGACTTCCTCTGGCACCCGGCAAAACAGGATGAGGCTTTCTGCTTGTAAGGGCTTTTAGCAATACATGAAGCATTTCTCATCCCCTTTCTTTTATCTGTCTCTGGATGAAGCCAGCCTGCCGTGTGAATTTTTCTTGAGATTAATATGAGCTCTTCTGCTATCAGGCGATTTTACTTGTCTTCCAGGAAATGCCGTAAGAAGCAATCAGTATATTCCTGTGCGCCAATAAGGAAGTACTCGAATCATAGGCATAAGGCAGTATCTTCGGTGTTTCACCTTTGTATATAAGCTTTGGCTTTACGGTGTCTTCGGCATTAGACTCCCTGACTGAAACACTGGGTACAGAATTCGGATAGCCTGAGCCGGCCTCTATAGCTATAATGAGCTGTTCGCCCCTGTTGCCAGCGATAGTCTCTTGCCGGATTAGCCTGTCGCCTCTTACAGACATAACTGTGTTGGTGCTTTCACGCATGCTCTTTATTTCCTCAACCGCTCTTTTGGCATTGGAAACCCACCAATATCCGTTGTTGTCTAAGGGCAGGCCGAGCGCTCTAAGAATTTCCAGATACTTTTTTTGTATAGGTGCCTTTGGCATTGAAGGACCTCCTTTATTTTATTACCACCCTAAGCTGTGTTCATAGTTGATGTGGTGATTGAATTCCCAGCTCTTTTTGAACATATTGTCCTCTTGCTTGCCCTCCTCAAGACAAAGAAGGTATATAAGTATCTCTTCTTTGCTCTCTTTTGCCTTGTCTTGTGGCATGGCGTAGTTCCTTCTTTTCTTGTTGTTTGTCGGGAATCAAAATCCCATGGATCCCTTTTTAACAGAAATCATTCTGAGTTGTCAGTTAACCTGAGGTAAACTAAGGTAAACTGTCTTTTCGGATAATGCACACGTGGACAGAATGCGAAGTATTTAAAAATGCAAATTCCTTGTAATGCCTGGATACTTCCGATAATAAAAAATGGCGTCAAGGAAAAACAATTTAGAAGTTAGACTAGATACTGACTTAAGAGAGTTTGCAAGAACAATAATGAGAGGACGTCGGAATGGAACTGTTAAGAAAGAGGTATCATCTTCCAGGGTTGTAGCTATGCTTGGGTATTTGTATGATGGAAACGATACATTGTTGTATGTGACAAGAAAGATACATACAGTAGGAGAGCTTTATTCATTTGGCGAGGAAGAAATTCGAAGATTTAAGGGATACAAGAAAAAGACCTGGAGAAAATTGAGTGAAATACTTACGATTTATGGCCTGCCTCCACTTAAACTCCCTCAAGAGTATATTTCTGATCGTTAGATTCGTTTAAAATTGATGAGCACTATGCTGAACTTTTGCCAGAAGACAAGGTTACTGCAATTGATGAGCTATTGAAAAAGCATGAACATGTGGTTATGATTGGCGACGGAGTGAATGATGCTCCTGCCCTTGC
>JALUUW010000062.1 GCA_027021195.1 Candidatus Pacearchaeota archaeon
AACTGCTCTTGCAACTGCAGTCTTTCTCTTTCCTGATGCAACTATTTTTTTCATTTTAATGCTTTGAGATATCTTTTACTTGAATAAACTTCTCTTTTTTTTCTTTTCCTACACTGGATTTTTTTAATTCTTGAAACTCTTTTGGAACTCCAATGTAACACTTTATCTTTTTATAAGCCTCTTTACCCCTTCCTCTTCTGTAGTTTGGAATCATGCCTCTTATTGCCCTTTTCACTATTCTTTCACTGCTCCTTGAAATTTTAGGGCCTTTTTGACCGCTTCCAACCCTCCCTCTTTTTTCTTCAAACTCTTTTTTGATGTTTTTTTTGTTTCCAGTTATTATAACCTGCTCGCAATTCAGCACTATCACTTCTTCACCCTGCAGGGATTTTTTAGCTGCATAGCTGGCCAGTCTTCCAAGAACAGCGTTTTTTCCGTCAATTATCTCTGCCATTTTCATGATGATTTTTTCTTCTTTTTAATTCCGACTCCTTTGCTTTTATTCTTCCTAAAATGGCTTTTCGTTCTCTGTCCTCTAAGAGGAAGTCCTGAAGCATGTCTGAATCCTCTATAGCTTTTTATTTTCCGAAGCCTTTTTATGTCAAATTCCTTTCTCAGCTCCAAATCACTCCCAATCAGGTGAATATCTTTCCCTGTTTCAAAATCAGCCTTTCTGTTAAGAAGGTATGCCGGAATTTTCGGATTTTTTGCAAATTCAGAGATTTTTTCAACTTCCTCATCTGTCAGAGACCCTATCTTTCTGTTTTTGTCAATCCCCAAAGCCTTGCAGATTGCATTAGAAACACTCCACGAGATTCCCTTAATTTTTGCAAGTCCGGGATAGATTTTCATTTTTCCTTCTATGTCCTTTGACAGAATTCTGACTATTCTTTCTTCTTCTCTTTTACTGTCTTTTTGCTGTGTTTTCTGCTCCATTTTTAAGATGTGAATAATTTATATCTCTCAAACCCTGTCAGCTCCTGAATTATTCTTTTTTCAACAGCTTTTTCAGGATGGGGGAAGTTGTGTATCCTTTTTTTCATATCCTCAAAACTTTCAAAAGGCTTTTCTTCCCTTTGTTTAAGGATTTCCTGCATATGTTTTTTTCCAAGTCCCGGGAGAAGCTCAATCTGGTGTATTCGCTTGTTTATTGCTTCAGCTTTATTGAAAAAATCAACAAATTCCTTTTCTCTTTCCTTCACTATTTTTTCCACAAACTCTTTAAGCTGCTCTTTTGCAGTTTCTGTGAGCTTTTCTCTATGAAGTCTTCCGAGAATATAATATATTTTATCTCTCTTTCCTTCCCCTATATATACTCTCTCTCCCACTTCAAGAGATACTCCTCTTCTTGGCGCAAGCTCAAGAAGGGTAAGGTTTTTCTCCCCTATAGCCTGAGCTACAGGCATCATTTTCCCTTCTAAAGGATAGCCATGTGGCAAATATTCTAATATTACTGCATATTCTTCTCTTCCCATTTTTGTTATTTGAATTCTTTAACTGTTTCAAGTATTTGCTTTGTTTCATTCTCATCCAATCCAACACCGACAAA
>JALUUW010000063.1 GCA_027021195.1 Candidatus Pacearchaeota archaeon
GAAATAAAAGCAATCCTCCTTCCTTTTCCCCTCTGCATCAACCCTCTTTTACACCTCTTCATCTTTTTGTTACACTTCTTCTGTATTACTAATAAACAACAGTTCATACATTTAAAATATTTTCTGCTATCTTAAGATAAGCCAGATAAGGCAGATTATCAGAGATTATTAAAAAGAAAGCTTAATTTATGAAGGATGTTTCTTTTTTCTTTTCTTAATCCAAAGCATTGCGAAAGCAAAAGCAATAGCTATAACAGCCCCTATAACTGGTGCATAAATTAATATATAACCTGGCTCTCTCTTAAATCTCAGATTGACTGTTTTCTCTGTTTTCCCACCCTCATAATTCAAAGTAATCTTTGCCTTGAATTTTCTTTCTTTAATAGGCGTAGTGTCAAAATGGCCTGTTAAAACAGCCCTGCCAAATCCTTTTAAGTTTGTTGATGGAGTAAGAAACGAGATTCCGTATTCAGGAATAGAAACATTTGCAAACACATCCTTAATAGGGTCATTCCAGAAGCTTTCTAAATAAATTTCCATCTTATTTATTTTATCTCTTTCAAACTCCTCAGTGTAATTAATAATATCTACGTAAAGCTCTCCAATCCGGAATACTTCCTCTTTTTTTGCCTCATTTCCATCATACTCTGCAATAGCTGTTGCCCTGTATTTTCCAGGAGCAAATCCTTTTGTATCCCATTTCTCTGAAATTTCTATTGACTTTGCAGGCTCAATTAAATTAGTTCCGAGATACAAAGTGTCTGCCTTTTTATTGTCAGAATCATAGATTTCTATATAGGAATTTGCAGCAACACTTTCTTTCCCTCTGCTGTAAATCTTCAGCTTAAAATCTATAGGATCGCCAGCATTTGCGCTTGAAGCAGAAAAATCCAGGTCAAGATACTTTCCCGGATATGGGACTCTCACCTTGATAATAGCCCTTATGTTTATTGCAGCTCCAACTCCTTCTCCCTCTTCAATAAGCTGCTTTGCCCCAACAATAATCTTGTGAAGGCCGGGCTTTTCAACCTCTTTTGGAAACTGCAATAAAACCTTGACATTCCCTCCTCCCTCAAGATAATCAGTGCTCAGCTTTGCATATTTGGAAAGGTCTCCCTCGACATATATTTCCAGCTTCTTGTCAGCCTCAGTAATGAAATTAAAATTAAAAACCTGCTTCAATCCGGGTTTAAAGTCTATTTCATAAATTGCAGGAGTTACGCCAAGAGATGCATAAACATTTGAGGAAAAAAACACCATTAAAACAAGAAAAACACCAAATCTCTTAGCCATCATACAAAAAAATAACAAAGTAGGTTTTTATAAGTTTCTCCATCCTTTAAACTGGATTGGCAGTTGCAGTGATGATGCTTCCTTTTGTTCCAACAGCATCATTCGGAACAACAACTTTAAGGTCAATTCTTATTGTGTCTGCAGAATCTATATACTGGAAAATCCCGCAGATTTCTTTTGAAGTCGTATTGGCGTCAGTATAAACCCCTAAGTTAAGCCCTCCAGTTCCTCCTGATGAATTTAGGCAGCTGTTTGATTCGACATTTGTAACATTATATTGGTATAGCGGGCTTGTTCCTCCGATAAAAGAAGAGGCGTCATTATTTGCTGAAAGATTGAGGGTTACATTAACATTCCCTATATTTTCAAGAATAAATCCTGTAGTGATGTTTGTCCAGTTTCCGTTTGTGTTATTTGTTCCATCTGTCATTAAAGTTGCATTAGTTGCTCCAGAGCTTACAAGCCCGGACCCCCAGTTGATATTGTCAGTGGTAAAATTAATCTGCTCGCTGGTTGGAATAGAGAGGTTGGCTGTTGCAGTGTCAGTAGCCATTCCTGTAAGCCATGCCTGAAATCCAACAACAGTGTAATAAGTGAATCCCACTCCCAATGCAGAAACAGCTACTGCAACCAATGCTATAGCAAGCAAAATCTTATTCCCGTTGGAATCATCATCACTCATCTTAAATTACTCTTCTCCAGGTTTAAGGATATTCAAATTTATTTTTCCGCCATTGCCTGCTGAATCAGCTCCAGTGCTTGCAGTATTTTGCTGCAGATTGCTTACAGGCTTGAAAGAATAATTCAAAGACAGATTAAGGGCTATAGAGAACACTGAAAATAGAATTGCAGCAATCAAAAGCAATATAATCACTCTGTTAGTTTTCATCTTCACCCTTTTTATTATTTATCCAGACAAAACAATAAGCCTTTTTAAAGATTTCTGTGTCATATTATATGCTATAGCCTAATAAAGAAGCCCTACAGTAAGGTATTCAATGTCTTCAATCCTTATTTTCCTGTCTGGAAAATCATTGTTGTCTCCCTTTGTAATAAAGTAAATTCCCTTATCATCAGCTCCTTTCTCAATTACTCTGTGGACAATCAATTGATTGTTTCTTTTAAAAGTTACAATATCCCCTACATTAATGTCATTCTCGCTTTCAGGCTTTATTCTTATCCCATTAACTCTGCTGTCTATAACAGGCCTCATGCTTCCTGAATCATCATACCTTCCCACACTGGCTCCATTTATTTTAATTACAACCCTGTCAGGATAGACAAGGATGTCATCTTCACTTACAAAATCTGAATGAAAAAGAGGAGTTTTGGGATTATCTGAAGCATTTGAAATTGAAAAGCCTGCAAGAGAAAACGGGATTCTCAAATCTTCCAAAGAAGCTGCATAAAATATACCTTCAGCCAACACCAGCACAAAAATCCCGATAATCAAAAGCCTTTCTATCCTGTTCAATTTCTCAATATAACAGCTGCCATCCATTTTAAAATTCATCTTGATTTAATCTTCCTTCTTAAAAACAAAAACCACAGCAAGTTAATCATAACCAAAATCACAATAGCAATAACAAGAATTGTGACTAATCCATTGTTTTCGCCTCTTGGAGCCCTTCTTTCAGATATAGCATATCCAAGCCCTATAACATTAATCTCATTTTCTCTCACCTCAATTTTCAGGTCTTCTTTTTCAGACTTTCCCCCATATCTCAAATAGACAGTTGAATCATATGTTCCCTCTTTCACTCCTGCAGTGTCCCAGAAAGAAACCATTAATGTCTTGCTTAAAGGGTCTATGTCATAAGTAGGGGACTTAAACTCAGCCATCAGCTTTTTGTCTTTATTATAGATATTCATCTCAGAATACACTCCTCTTACAGCCTCGCTCCATGTATTTTCAACAAGCATTTCAAATTTTGCTATGTCTCCAAGCGAGAAGTCATTCACCTCAATCTTCTCTATCTTAAGGCGCTTTTCCCCTACTTCAAAGTCCTTTTCAAGAGTGAGTGATTTCTCATCATACAGCAGTGTAGCAACCGCCCTGTAAGGCCCTGGAGGGGCTTTTGAAGAATCCCACACAGCAACAATCTCTTTTCTTTTCCTGCTTGGTATAGAAACTTCATTTGTATTAAGAGTTGCAACTTTCTTGTTTAAGGATGTGTAAATGTCAATGGTTGCCCTTACATTAACAAGGTCAAATTCTCCTCTGCTCAAAACAGGCATCACAAAGCTTATTTTTCCATCGCTTTCCGGGCCGATAACATTCAATGATGCTTCTGCGTATTTCCCTGGATAAGGGACATTAACATGAAGCTGAGTTACTACAGCCAAAGCAGCCCCTATATACGCTTCACTCAGCTTTCCCTCTTCAGGAAGCTGCAGCACAACAATCTCTGCAGTATGCAGTCCTGGAGAAAGCTCCTTGGGAAGCCTGATAGTGTAGGTAACCTGTCTTGACCCCTCTTCTGAACTCATGCTGAATGACTTGTCGTTTATGGTTATATAATCTTTCAGCTCTCCTTGCGCAGCAACAACAATATTCATATCCTTATTCTCTGAGTTTACAATAGAAAAGCTGACAGTCCTTTCCAAGCCAGGAGTGAAATCAACAGTTGTTCTGCCAGGGGAAATTCCTAAAGCAAGAACATTAGGAGCCAACAGCAGGGCTAAAATTCCAAAGACCGCTAAAAAAGCTGTTTTATTGTTCATTTTAGTCTTTCTGGCTTCCGATAAATTTAGTTCCTGAAACTTCCTTGCTCTCATCAATGCCAAGGACAATATTCCCAACAATCTCCTTATCATCATACACTTCAACATCCAGCTCAACATTTCCTGCATTAACAACCTCATACATGCCTTCTGATACCTGCTTAAGCTTTAGATTCACTTCTGAGAGAATAGTAAGCTCCCTGATTTCGCTTTCAGTTCCTGCAATCCCCTGCACCTTCCAATAATAAACTCCTGGCTTAAGATTAATTACCAGATTATCCTCTGCATAAATCCTGTCAGGAGAGGTAAAATCAGGATTGTCGTCTATTAAAATAAGGCCTGCTTTTTCAAATTCAAACAAGACAGAAGTGTCTGCAGTTACAAAGCCTGGCAAAGGAGCAATCACCAAAGGCCTTGAATATCCGATTAAGCCTGCAAGAACCAAGAGAGTTCCAGCTATCAAAACAATATCTATTGCAAAGACGTGTTTATGCTTCATTTTTTATTCTCCCAAACTTGCTGTAAAATTTATAACTGAGCTTCTTGCTCCAGCACCCTCATTTGGAGGAACTGTAACATTAATGTCAATTTCAGCAGTATCTGTTGCATTAGTGTAATTTAATTCAGCTATAGCCAGTTGAGGAGAGGCGTTAATCGGCATGTTTGCGTAATCTGTTACTGAATTCAGCCAGTTGAATGAGCCGTTTTCAAGAGAGTAATTATCAATCTTGAACTGATAATACTGGCTTGTATTAGCCTGAGTGTTCCATAAGCTGCTTGCGGCTATTGTTATATTCAGGAATACATTTCCGGTATTCTCTATTAAAAAAGGGTTTGGAGAGTCATCGCTTGTATCATTAGTTCCAAGAAAGTCTATGTTTCCAAAATCTATTGAATCATTTATTAATGATATTGCAATATATGATTGTATGCTTATGTTCCACTCGCTTGTCCATGAGCCAAAGCCTTCGCTGTCGTTTGCCCTTACACTCCAATTATAGTAGTCATTATAATCGCTCAGGCATTTTAAGTCTCCTGCCAATTCATACGAAGTTGAGCTTATGCCCTGAATGTATCTGTCCGGCTCATAGCAGGAGCTTGAAGCAACAAGAGTAATGTTAAGCTCATAGCTTAAAGCATCATTATCATCGTCAGTTGCAGACCATGCAAAAACAGGAGTCCTGTCTGTTGTTATATTCCCGTTTGGAGGGGAAACAAGAGTTACTACAGGAGGAGTGTTCAGTATTTCCAGTTTGCTTGAATTAACCCAGTTGCTGTAGGATGTTCCGTCAAAGAGCCTCATTCCGCATGACCAGTTCTCTCCTTTTGTTGTATTTCCAGAATCAAGAACAGCATCAAAAAATGTCCCGTTTGCATAGCTGTTGTTGTAATCTATTGTCAGGTTCAAAGCGTCATTCCTGTACCATCTCACTGTAACATTCATTGCATCTCCGTCAGGGTCAATAAGAGTGTCAAAGCAGTGCAGGTCCTGAAGGGTTCTGTTGCTTCCGTCTGTAGAGTTTATTTCAGGAGAAGGGCCTGCAGGGGCTGTATTTTGAGCCTTAATCAAAGCAAGCCAGTCAATTGCAACAGAAGTTCCATTGCTTATATTGTAAAGGCTGTCGCAGATTCCATTGCTGTCTGAATCAGCGCATGTCTCTGAAAACCCTGTTGAAGAGGTGTTTGCCCAGAAGTTTCCTCCTATGCAGTTTCCTCCGACAATATTAGGGCCTGCAGAGCAGTTCAAAGTAGTGTTAAAATAATTAGGGTTTGCTATTCCTGTATCTATTCTTGCATTTACGGCATCTCCTGTATTGTTGAAGAAATTATTGTAAATAAGATTGTATTCAGGGTCGTTTGAGACAAGCTCATCAAGCCATAATCCAGAAACATTGTTGTTTTTTATTGTTGAATTTGATATGTTGTTGTAATCAGAATTAGAATGCATCCTTATTCCGTGTTGATTGCTGTTTGAAGTTATGTTTGAGAGGGTGTTTGAGGATGAAGAGGATAGGTAGATTCCGTATTGGCTATTGCTGTTTGAAGTTATATTTGTAAAGGTGTTTGAGGATGAAGAGGATAGGAAGATTCCGTAATAATTATCAGAAGAATTAATTCCTGCAAAACTGGAGTTGTCTGTGTATCCTGCATAGAGGTAGTTGTTTTTTAAGCTGTCAGAGCCCTGTATTGTTATGTTTGCCAAGCTTGAATTGTCTGCATTGCAGAGTATCAGCGCTGAATACATCTTATCTTGAAGGCTTATTGAGTAATTGTAATATCCAATAGGCCTTCCTCCTGAACCGGTTATATTCTGGAGTTTGTTGCTGCAATCTGATTCTGAGCCTGCAGAAAAATAAATATCATAATACTGGTTTTCCTGAACTGTGATGTTTGAGAGAGTGTTGTTTGAGGATGAATAGATTAGGGAGATTCCATAATTAGAATTGTTGTTTGAGATTATATTTGTGAGGGTGTTTGAGGATGAAGAGGATAGGAGGATTCCATTATTAGAATTGCTGTTTGAAGTTATATTTGTAAAGGTGTTTGAGGATGAAGAGTGTAGGAAGATTCCGTATTGGCTATTGCTGTTTGAAGTTATGTTTGAGAGTGTGTTTGAGGATGAAGAGTATAGGTAGATTCCATAATTAGAATTGCTGTTTGAGGTGATGTTTGTGAGGGTGTTTGAGGATGAAGAGGATAGGTAGATTCCGATAGCGCTTTTAGTTATTGAAAGGTCTTTTATAGTTGAATTATCTGCATTATTCTTGAAGTAAATTGCATATGAATTTGAAACAGAGCTTTTGCCCTGCTCAATTATCAGATTCTTTATTGTGATGTTGTCGTATCCTCCTGTGTTGTTTATTGCATATCCTGTTGATGATTGGGAGTAATTGATTAGATAACCTTGTCCGTCCAAAACAATATTGT
>JALUUW010000064.1 GCA_027021195.1 Candidatus Pacearchaeota archaeon
AAAGAATCTGATGATAATTCTCCCTTGTATCCTATATGCCTGATTGCTGCTATTGATGCTTTTAATGCAGTTTCTTCAGCTTCTGCATTTGTAGCAAGGTCATATGCCACTACAGCAGCAGAGAAAACATCTCCTGCCCCGTTGAAGTTGCCTCCCTCCTTTATTATTGAGTCTCTCACTTTTTCAGAATACTCTGGCTTTAATCTGATGTGGGTTATTGATTCATTTTTTGAATAATATACTCCGTTTTTTCCAAGAGTAATGTATGTTGGCTTGTTCAAGTTAATTTTTGATTTTATTTTTCTTTTTAAGGCATCAAATGCAAAGTTAATTTTTTCTTCTTCACTCATTTTTTCAGTGCTTTCTGAAAAAAGATATGGAATCTCGTCGTAATTAAGTATAATTGCAGTATTCGGATCTGTAAACACTTTCTCAAAAACAAAGTCTGGCTCAAGAGAAGTTGTTATTACAGAATATACAGGAACATTAAATTTTCTTGAGGTATCAAGGTATATTTCAAAATATTTTGGATCTTTTATGCTGTTGGCAAGGAATACATCGCTTTTCTGAATAGCTCCTATGATTTCAATAGCATCTTTCTCATCAGGTTCAACTCTTCCAAGCTGAGGGCCTTTTAATACTATTTTGTCTTCTCTCCACCCTATAATGGCATTTACAGGAACTTCTCTCTGATAGAAAAATCTGGAATCAATACTCTTCTCTCTTAACTTCTTCACAATTAATGAGACAGGTGTAGAAACATCAAAATATGTTAATTCTAATTCCTCTTTTATGTCAGGGAGATTTCTCATAGCCATAACGCTGTTATACCCTCCTCCCCCTGGTTTATAGCAGTGCCACAGGTGAGATACCTTCTCAGAGATATTTTGATTTACCCTGTGTTTATGCCCCTGCCTTATAGGAGGATCTTCTACTTTAAACACTTCAATCTACCCTCTGGAATTAACTATGACTTCGTTTTCTCTTATGGAAACTGTCCCCTCTACTAAAGCGTCAAGAGTTACATTTCCTCCGACTAAGACTCTTTTTTTGAGAGCCATTTTTTATTTAGAAAACAGCTGCTTTTAAATCTATCCTCCCATAAACTTTCGCATTGCAGGATGCATGTCCATCTGGTGCTGCTGCGCAATGTTTTGGTAGAACTGGAACATGATCATTATCACGAGAAGTATTGCAGTTCCAGAGACTAATGCTCCAAGAAGGTTTGTTATTGATGCAAGGAGCCCTATTGCAAGGCCTCCCATAACTGTGAGAGGCATTATGTATCTGTCAAGTATGCTCTCTAAAACCCTTTCATCCTGCCTGAATCCTGCAATCTGCAGTCCTGATGAGGCAATTTTGCGTGCCTGGCTTCTTGCATCCATTCCAGATGTTTTAACCCAGAATACAGCAAAGATTGTTGAGAACAGCATAAAAAACAGAACATGAGTCAGTGCCTGAAGCAAATATTTTGGCAAAAACCCTCCTCTGATAAACAGCTCAAGAATATTTGTTGATCCCATCCAAAAAGCCAGGCCTGAAACAGGCTGCCCATCCACGAATTTTCCCAAAAATCCGAGTTTAGATGCGATTTTTCCCATTCCTGTGCAGGCTTCAGCATCTCCTGCCAGGCAAGGCGCAGCAGCATTCTCGATAATTCCCCCAAATAGCTGGAGATTGGCCATTAAGGCGGCTGTTAAAATAACTGGAATAACAGAAGCGTAGAAAAAAGATAATGGCCATTTAACGCCATATCCTCTAATTCTTCCAAAAGATAGAGGAATTTCAATCTTCAGCGATTGCGCCCATACAACAACAAGGAATATTGCGGCTGTTGCCAAAATAGCTGATAATGCAGATAGAAATTCAACAGGGTATTTGCTGATTATTGACTGCACTAAAACAAAAACTTTTCCAGGGCAGGGGGTGCCTGCAAAATCAACAAGGCAGTTTTTTCCCTGTTGGTTTATGAACTGGAAGGCGCTTGTAAACATTCTCCATGAGACTCCTGCTGCTATAAACATGCTTACTCCTGATCCAAATCCCCACTTGCTCATAACCTCGTCCATATAGAATATTGCCAATCCTCCAAGTATCAGCTGGAAAATGACGATGTGAGTGAATCCCGGAGCTGCCTGAAGCCCCTGCATCATTACATAAACCAAAGCTTCAAAAACTATGAAAAAGAAAACTAAAAGCTTCTGAACTCCTTGAAAAAACTTTTTTCCCTCGCTGGTTGTTGTATCAATATTTAAAATCCCTGAACCGCTAAGAAGCTGAAGAATAATTGAAGCCATTACAATAGGTCCTATGCCTAATGAAATTATGCTTCCAAAATCTGTTCCCAATATTATTGCGAGATACTTGAATCTTTCAAGAGCATTATTTGACAGTCCGAAAAGAGAGATGTTTGCAAGAACAAAAAATGCAATCAGTATAATTAAAGTCCATTTTAGCTTCACATTAAAAGCAACTTTCTTCTCCTCTGGCTTTACAACTTCTGGAATAAAGCTGAATATGTTCCTTAAATCCATTTTAATGATTATGCATTCTTTTCAGCAGTCTTTTCCTCTTTTTTAACATCTTTTTCAGTTTTCTTGCTTTTTTTAACAGGCAAAATTATCTCTCCTCCTGCTTCCATAACTTTCTCAATTGCTGATTTTGATGCTTCTTTTGCCTTTATAAACAGTTTATTTTTTACTTCTCCTGTTCCAAGAATTTTATAAGAGCTTAAATCAATTTCAAACCCTTTTGAGGTCTTTTTTCCGTATTTTTCAAGTCCAAGCTCAATTTTCTGAAGGTTTATCCTTTTTCTTGTATCTCTTTTTGTCCTCCTGCTTGTTATTCCTTTTTTTCCAAAATACTCTCCTCCATATAGTTTGGTTATGAGGGTTTTTTTATGGTCAGCCCTTTTTCCGCTTCCAGACATTCCTTTTCCTCCACGGTGTCCTGATTTTTTGTGCTTTTTTCTTGCTCCCCATCCGTGAGTTCCCATTCCTCTTCCCCTCATTTTTTCAGCCTTTCTTTTTTTGTGAGTCTTTTTGAGTGTCATTTTTTAGATGCTCCTCCTTAACCCTTCTGTTAATTTAGATAGTCTGGTGTATTCAGGGTCTCCTTTTCCATAAACCTCTGACAAATACGGGGGCTGGAATGTAATTTTTTCTTCAGACAACGAAATTTTGCCTCTTGCAATTATCTTATATGCTGTGTCTTTCTCTCCTCTTCCAACATATATTGCTTCTTCTGGAGTATCCTTAATGCATCTTACTTCCCCGAGCCTTCTTGTGAGGGGCCTTTTATTTTCCATTTTACAACATCCTTTCAATTAGTTCATTTATTTTCTCTTTATTATCTCCCAACACTCCTTTTCCAACTCCAAAATGCTTTTTGCTTTCAATCCCTTTTCTTGGAGGATGGAGCCTGAAAAAAGGCTTTAAGTTCAGCTCTTCATAACTCTTTCCTTTTTCAATCTCTTCTGCTGCTTTTTTAGCATCTATTTTTTTGCTTTTTTCAACAGGCTGCCCTCTGGCTTCGATTAATTTTTGGAGAGTTTCTTTGCTGATATTCCCAAAAGCAACAAAATCTCTCAGCTTTCTTATCATTCCAATCTTCTCTTTGGAAGGATTTGGAAGGACAACACAGGAATATTTTTTCCTGAGCCTTAGCCTGTCGAGGGTTTCAGCTATCTCTCTCTTCAGTCCTACTCTTCCCCGTATTCTTATAACTGCTATCATTTTATGTTAAATTTTTGTTTTTTCATATATAGGATTTGTTTTTTTAAGGGCATTTATACAGGCTTTAATAAGGTTGAAAGTTGTTCTTTTTCTTCCGGATGTTTTGCTGTAGACATCTTTAATTCCAGCAAGCTTTAGTATTTTTTTAAGCTCTCTTCCTACAACTAACCCTGTCCCTTGTGGAGCAGGAATGAGGGTGACTCTGACGCTCCCTGATTTGCCTGTGACTTTAAATGGAATTGTGTGGGGCTCTGAACATGCACAGTCAAATGAGGAGCATTTCCTGTTTATTTTAAGCAGATTAAGCTTGGCTTTTCTTATTGCCTTGTCTCTTGCAGGAAGGGTTTCCTTTGCTTTTCCTGTTCCAAATCCAATATGGCCGTTTTCATCGCCAACTATGGCAAGAGCTGAAAATACAGGAACGTTTCCTTCTTTTGTCTTTTTCTGAGTCTGTCTCCAAATCCTTCTCTTTCCTCCTCCAAACTTTCCTTTTGATTGCCCTATAAAAATCATATCGCTTTTTACATCTATTAGTGAATCAACTACTTCTGCCTCAAGAATCTTTCTTTTTTCATTCAAAATCTCGTCAATATCTTTAATCTTTCCTTCTTTAACTTCTTTTCCGAGCCTTGTTTTCGGATTCCAGCTTGCTAATGCATCCTCTTCTCCTGTTTTTTCTTTCTTTTCTTTTTCAAGCTCTTTTTGCCCCTTCTCACTTACTTCTTTTTCCATCTTTTTCCCAATTATCTCTTCTGCAACTTCTTCTTTAATTATTTCTTTTTTTTCTTCAGCCATCTTTCTCTATTTTTGATTTAATTTCATCAAACATCTTTGAGAAATCTTTCTTCATGTTTTTTCCCCTTATTCTTTCTTCATCAGGAAAGCATTCTTCTTTACATTTTATCTTGATTCCAGAATCCATCATTCCTTTGATAAAGGCATAAACTTTTGTCTTATTCAGGACCCTTATCATTCCAAAATCGACAATCGGATCTTGGAGATTGTTTTTAATAATTTTGTTTCCAATCAAAAATCCTGAAAGATAGGATGCAGGAATTGACTTTAGACTTCCTTTAAATTCAAGAGGCCATCCATACCTGAAGAGCTGCTTTGAAGTTATCCCCATCCTGATTCTGTCCTGAGCTTCTTTGCTCTCAACATACTGCGCAATAACATATTTGTTTGTTTTTCTGAATACAACTCTGGGAAGTCCGCCTTTAAGCAACTTTAGCCTTTTATGGTAATTTGTTTTGCTTTCTTTTCTTCTTCGCTTCAGTGTTTTCATCTTATTTTCTTAATCCTCCTATATACTCTCTCAGATTTGCCTTGCTTTTAAAGACTCTGTTTCTTATTTTTTTTCTTATGTCTTTTACATCTTCCCTCGATACTTTTCCTTGCTTCAGCATCTCTGCAGTGTACTTTCTAAGCTTTCTTGTCATTGTTACATATTCTTTTTTTCTTTTGTTTACTTTTTTTCTTATGTTTCCTGCACTTTTCCTTTTTTTCTTCCCTTCTTTTTTTCTTTTCCCTTTTTTTTCTTTTAGAATTATTGCCCCTTCTTTTTGAAGGTCTCTTATGTCTTGTTTTGTGATTGCCTCCTTGATCTCCTCAAGTCTTGACTGCAAAAAAACAATTCTGTCTTTTCCAACTTTTAATGTCCTTGCTGCGAGGCTTTTTTTCTTACTTAGATTCATTTTTCTTTACCTCTGCTCTTTCTACTATTTTTTTTAGAGTCTTTAAAAATTTGTCAGTGTTCAGGTTATGGAATTTTATTTTCATTTTTTTCGCTATTTGAGCTATTTCAATTTTTTTTCTCCTCCCAAGGCTTCCCAAAACTGCTGTTTTACTCTCATTAACTTTCTCAAGGTCTTTTGCATTTCGGATTACAATGATATTTTTGCCATTTATTTTTCCACGGAGATTTTTCTTTTTTCTGTACCCAATGCTCACAACTGCCGGATATCCTTTTCTCTTTTCCCTCATTTTGTTGTCTCTTCCCTTCGGTTTTCTCCAAACCTGCTTCTTTTTCCTCCCTTTTCCAAGCTTTGAATGCCTGTTCCAGTTTCTTCTTAAAAATTCCGATGTCATATTTCTTTTCCTGCTTTATTTATAATAAAAATCCCGTCCTGAAATATCCTTCTGTCTCTCGCGCTTATTTTTGTTGCCCTTTCAAAATTTGCTGCTGCTTGTCCAGCTATCTCTTTGTTAATGGATGTTATTGTGATTATGTCCCTGTCTACTTTCACTTCAGCCCCTTCAGGAATCTTTGCTTTTCTTGGGATTTTTTCTCCAAGAAAATTCTTTACTATTACTTCATTTCCCTTGACTTCAACACTCATTGGAAAATGGCTTGAGCAAACCTTCAGCTTATATTCAAATTTTTTCTGCACCCCTTGAATCATGTTATTTATGTGCGCGGCTATTGTATTTATCATTCTCTTTTCAACTTTTGTTGCTTTTTCGCTTCCAATAATTATTTTGCCTCTGTCTTTTTCAAAAGTCAGCTTCCCTGTATTGAATTCTCTCTCCAATTCTCCTTCAGGGCCCTTGACTTTCAATACAGCCCCGGCTATTTCTGCTTCAACCTCTTCAGGTATTTCAATCTGCTGGAAGATTTCTTTTTTCATTTTTTGTTTAATAAAAATATGCGATTAAACACCCTCCTATTTTCTCTTCCTGGGCCTCTTCATGACTCAGGAGGCCTTTG
>JALUUW010000065.1 GCA_027021195.1 Candidatus Pacearchaeota archaeon
AATTCTTTCTACAAAGTCAAAAGTTTATATCAATGCCATTCATTTGTAGCACATGCTTGAATGGATTAATCTATAAGAGATTAAATTTTAGCTAGAAAAAGATTCCGTTGAACAAGCATTTTCTCAATTTTTATTTGTATATTATACTCTCTGGATCCGAGTTGGAAAAGTAAAATCTGAAAAAGAAAGTATTTTTATTTTCATTCTGCAACAGCAGATTAAACAAAATATCTTAGCTAAAGATTTAAATAGAATCTATGAGAGGTTTATTAAAAGTGTAGTCTGCACAGATTATTTTTCAAGGCGTTTTCAAATAAAGCAAGATGGAAGATTATTCAGGTATTGAAAAAAAGCCCCTGACAGTAACAGAAATATGCCTCAAAACAGGATTTGAGCAAAACAGAGTTTCTCATAACCTCAGATGCCTGGAGAACTGCTGATTTGATAAAATCACCCATCATAGAAATTTTAGAAAACGCTTGAGAAGTCCTGAAACAATTATCCCTGATATTGGCTTGTTTGAGAAGCACGTTAAAAAATACAAAAAGAGGCTTGAATGTTGCAAAATAATCAATAACAACAGAAGCAATTCAAACACAAAAGATAAAAAAAGAATGCTGCAAAATGAATAATGAAAAAGAAAAAAATAGTTGGAAACATAACCTGCCCGGAATGCGGACATAAACAGCTAATGGAAATCCCTACATCCTTATGCATTGCATTTTACAAATGTGATAAGTGTGGAAAGACAATATATTCAAAAAAGAGTTGCTGTGTTTTTTGTGATTACGGAGATCGCAAATGCCCTGCAGCAGAAGAGCACAAAAAATGAAAAAGGAAAGTAAAAGATTATTATATGCAGGAGGAATTGCAGGAATAAACTGTCCAGAAAGAATAAGGAGAGTTGCTTTTGATTCTGCAACATAGAATATCCGAGATACCCGAAAAATACTGCTCGTAAAGGATAAGATAATTAAGAAAAATTTATAAAATGTTTAAAGTTACTGCGACTATGAGGCATTCTTTTTATAGAGAGTATTTTGAAGCCGCAAAAAATATATTAAAAGGGACTCCCGTGGAAAATCTTGAGGAAATCAGAAAACAGTGCAATGAAAAGTTTTTAAAAGCAATTTCATCCGGAGCTCTTGAAGTTCCAGAGGATTCAGGAGGCTATGCTCCCGAGGTGATTATTGCTGCTTTTGTTGCAGATGCTGAAAATAAGATTCTTCTAAAAGAGATAAGCCCTGATGAGGCATACAAGGGTTTTAGTGGATTAGACCCTGCTGACCTCAGGAGAAGGGGAAGAAAGATTCTTGAAAGGGTAATCAGGCAGCATCTTAAATAACCTCTTTAAAAACCAAAAACCTGAAACCCAAACTTTATTAACTTCTGTTTTGCTTCTAAAATCATGCTTGAAAGGCTTGGAGAAGTGTTAAAAAAGGCAACAGACAAGATAGCGAATGCCATATTTCTTGACAAAAACATGGTTGATTCAATAGTAAGAGACTTGCAGAGGGCTTTAATTGAAGCAGATGTCAACATCCTTTTAGTCAAAGAGCTGAGTGATAAAATAAAAAAAGCTGCTTTTGATGAGAGAATTAAAGAAATAGATAAAAAAGAACATATAATAAAACTCCTTCATGATGAGCTTGTCAGGATTCTTGGAGAATACAAGCCATTGAAACTGCAAAGCGGGCAAAACAGAATAGTTCTTTTAGGATTGTATGGGGCAGGAAAAACAACAACAATTGCAAAGCTCGGAAATTATTTTGCAAAGCGCGGAAACAAGGTTGCTTTAGTTGGTTTGGATGTTCACAGGCCTGCTGCAAAAGAGCAATTGAAGCAATTGGCTGAAAAACACAGGCTGACTGCATTTGTAGACTTAGATGAAACTGATGCACTAAAAACATGGAAGAGCCTTGAATCTTCTGGAAAATTAAAAGATTACAGGGTTATATTAATTGATACTGCGGGCCGCCACACTCTCGATGACGAGCTGATAAAGGAAATAAAATCCCTAAATAAAGAAATAAAGCCAACAGAGTCAATCTTAGTAATGCCTGCTGACATTGGACAGGCTGCAAAACAGCAGGCACAGGAATTTCAGGAAGCTCTAAACATTTCAGGAGTCATAATCACGAGAATGGATTCAACAGCAAAAGGGGGAGGGGCTCTGAGTGCCTGTGCAGAAACTGGTGCAGGAGTTTATTTCATAACAACAGGGGAAAAAATAAATGACATTGAATCCTTCAATCCGGATTCATTCCTTTCAAGGCTTCTTGGAATGGGAGACTTGCAGGCTTTAATAGAAAAAATTAAATCAGCAACAGGCCAAAAAGAGCAGGAAGAACTGCAGAAAAGGATTGAGGAAGGGAAATTAAGTCTTGAGGATGTTGTTGAGCAGGTAAAATCAATGTCTTCAATCGGGGGCTTTGACAAAATAAAAGGGATGATTCCTGGCTTTGGGAATATTGTAAAAAAAATTCCTGAGAATCTGATGGAAACTCAGGAAGAAAAGATATCAAAATGGGAGCATATAATAAAATCAATGACTCAGGAAGAAAGAGAAAATCCAGAGATTCTTGAAAAACAAAGCTCAAGAATAACAAGAATTGCAAAAGGCTCTGGAGTCAATAACTCAGATGTACGGGCGCTGTTAAAGCAATACAAAATGCTTAATGAAGTAATTAAGTCAGGAGCAGGAATGTCTGAAATGGACTTAAGCAAAGGAATGTCTCAAAAGCAAATGATGAAGCTTGCCAAGAAGTTTATGAAGGGAAAGAAGCTGAGATTTTAAATGAAAAATATCTTTTAATTTGAGGGAAATTGGTTAATAAATAGAAAAAATGCCAAAAGCTGATTTTGCCGTAATATTATGGCCACTCTGCTATGCAGAAAGAGGTTTTAGGCCATTCCCCTTTTGAGCATTCAAGAGAAAATTTCAACACCCCTTCAGAGAGTGTAATAGTTCCGTTTCCACCGCAACGATGTCTTATATCATCACAAAATAGAAATGCTTTGTTTTGCCAGACAGTTACATCTGGATTTCTGCACCACACTACAGAATTAGGAGCCATCTTTGTTTCAATCTTCCCGTTATTAACTCTTGCATAACCCGTTACCCCATCAGAAGACTCTCCACCAAAAAGATCGCAGGAAATCACTGTTCCATCAGGAACCCACTTATGCCCAACCCATGCAGCTCCTTTTATAGAGTTTCCGTTTAAATCAATATCCTGTGTTGCTATATGGTTTCCAAGATTATCGCCCCCTGCATCATCAATGCCGTCTGCAAATCCTGCAGGAATTCCGGTAATCTCACTCCAGTCAACTCCGTCTTTTACAGAATCAGGAACAGTGGGATCAATTTCTTCAATCTCATCTGCACTGTGCCCGAAAACAGCAGGATTTGAAGTTCCGTAAGCATAAACCCCGATTCCTACAATGATAATGACTGCTGCGGCTATTAAAGTGTAAAGAGCCCTGTTTGAAAAAGACACATTAATACCTCTCATTTTTTTAACCAATATATAAATGGGGATGGAAAAGGAAGTTTTTAAATATTATGGAAATTAAAAGTAAAACAGAATTAATAAGGAAGAAATTAAACAATGCCAAAATCTTTAAATCAGCCTGTGAAAAAAAGCAGAGTCATTTCTTTGAAGACCAAAGCTTCAGAGAAAATTTTATCTCAGGGAGCAGAAGCAATTATTATAGAAAAAGAAGGGATGATTTTAAAAAAAAGAATAAAAAAATCTTACAGGATTCCTGAAATTGATGAGAAAATAAGAAAGCTCAGAACACGCTCAGAGGCAAAGCTTCTTAAAAAGGCGTATGAAGTTGTTCCGGTTCCAAGAATAATCGGGATTGATGAAAAGACAAAAGAAATTGACATGGAATTTATAAAGGGCAAAAAGCTTTCTGAATCCCTTGATTCCTTTTCCCTGGCAAAGCAAAAGCAAATATGCAGAAAAATAGGGGAAAGTGTTGCAAGGCTTCATGATTCAGAAATAATTCACGGGGATTTGACAACAAGCAACATGATAATCAGTGAAAAAGACAGCAGAATTTATTTCATAGATTTTGGCCTGGGATTCATAAGCCATAAATTTGAAGACAAAGCTGTGGATTTGCATCTGCTGAAACAGGCTCTGGAAGCAAAACACTTCAGGCACTGGGAGGCTCTTTTTAATGAAGTATTAAAAGGATACAAAAAATCAAAAAATTTCAAAACAGTTCTGGAAAGATTAAAGAAAGTTGAAAAAAGAAGAAGATACAGGCATTAGGGTTTTTCAGACAAGTATTTTGCAGAAACCCTGATTAAAGGCTCGCTTTCCATGGAGATTGCCCCTTCCAAAACCCCCAGGCAGGTATTTCCAATGCTTCTCTTTTCCTCTGCCATTAAATACAAGTCCAGTTCAGTATCAGGAGAGATTAATTTTTCAGGAATAAACCGGACTTCATCAACAAGTGTCCGCGTAGTGTATCCCAGATAATCTGCAATAATATGGGCCGCGTTCCAAAAAGCAAAAGCGCAGTCTGCCACATTTACATGCGGATTTTTCAGGTATTTATCTGTTCTGTCTTTTATGGATGGGTTTCTGTCAGATGCGAAAATCACGTTTCCTGTTAATGATACTTTCCTGCCCCTGTGAATCAGTCTGCCGCTTCCAGAAAGATAGTGCGGCCTTGGAATTCCCTGAAGCTTTTCCCTTAAATCAGCAATTTCAATAATTTTTTCATTTTCCATAACAGAAAGCACCACAAAAAATATTTAAATATATGTTGTTAATGAATGACAACATTATATACAAGAAAGCAGAAAAAGAATGATAATAAAAACACTTGAAGAATTCGGGTTAAGCAATAAAGAGGCAAGAATTTACCTGACACTCCTGAAAGAAAAATCATGCACTGCCTCAAAGCTGGCAAAGATTGCTAAAATCAACAGGACTACTGCTTATCTTGAGCTGGATAATCTTGTGCAGTGCGGGCTTGCAAGCTATGTGATTAAAAACTCAAAAAAGCATTTTCAGGCAGCGTCTCCTGACAAGCTGATAGAGATTCTTGAAACAAAAAAATCAAACATCAATTCAATTCTTCCAGAACTTAAAAGCCTGCATAAAACCCCTGAAATCTTTAAAACAGAAGTATTTGAGGGAAAAGAGGGAATCAAAACATTCTATCAGGACATTTTGAATAATGCAGAAGAAGTTCTGGCTTTTGGAGTTACAGGAAAAGCCACTGAAATACTTGAATTTGAGTATCCCCATTTTCTAAAAAAATTCATCAGGGCCAATATTAAAGAAAGAGCCCTTGCTAATCCTGAAGCTAAAAGGCGTTTAAAATCGCATCCGAGAAGCCATTTAAAAGTCAAATACCTTTCAAAAGAATATGCTGCCAAAGTTACAACAATAATCTATTCCGGAAAAGTGGCGATTCAGTCTCTTCAAAAAGAAAATATTTACGTGGTTGTAATAAAAGACAAATTCCTGTATGAAAGCTACAAAAATTATTTTGAATTTATGTGGAAGTCTGCCTGACTTGCCAAGACTAATTATCCAGAAGCACGCAGAGCAATCTTAACAAGTATCTTCCTAATCTCTTTTATTGCTTTTTGTTGGGATTTTTTATCAGACATCCTGACGAACCTCAGCAATAAATCAGTAAGCCCTTCTTTAGAAAGAATTTTTAATTTAAGTCCGTCTGCCAAAAAATAAAATCTGAAGCTCCTATATTTCAGCTCTTTTATGGCAATTCCTCCGACATTCCCAAGAAGCTTCCCTTTTTTTGGATTCTCTTCCAGGGACTTCATTAATTCAAATATCCTTATAGACTCTTTTTTAAATTTCCTGCGAATTTCTTTTTCCAAAGATTCAATAATCTCTACTCTGGCCATTCTTTTTTGGCTCTCTGAATAGCCTCTTCAATAGGAATGCATTTTTCAGAAGACATGAGAAACTCTCTTAATTGCTCCCTGACTGCAAGATTATACATTCTTTTAATTATGTCCTCATAAGTATCTTCCTTTGTTCCAAAAGACGCAATGAGATTCTTTGTTTCCTTGCTTAACTGAATTGTACTTGTCATTCTATAGATACTATAGTAGCTATATTTATAAATATTTTGGTTATTTCCTGTCAAAAGTCCTGTTATATGAGAAAATCTTTCCTCTGTCATATATCCAGGAATGAAGAGGATTAACAACATGAGAAGGAGTTATTTCTGACACCCTCATCAGATAGTCCTGACAGTATATGCCCCGTGCTCTGTGCTTAGGCGAAACATTTACTCTTGTCCACATTAATTGAGGAGATAAATCCTATTTATTAATA
>JALUUW010000066.1 GCA_027021195.1 Candidatus Pacearchaeota archaeon
AATGATGATTCTTTTAGTATTTTCCATATCCTCTAAGGCATGTTTTTCTCTTAAAAACTCTGGATTAAATGCAAATCTGAAAGAATATTTCTCAGACAGCTTATCAGTTGTTCCTGGGACTACTGTAGACCTGACAACAACGAGGATTTCTTTGAGATCCCTACCGGCATTGGCAGCTTCTTTTTCCAAAATGTCGAGAGAATCATATACTGCAAGAGGATCCATCTTACCGTTTGGTTTCATAGGAGTTGGAACGCATAAGAAAACAATCTCTGAGTTCTTTGCAAGGGCGGAAATATTTTCCGCAGAATTATAAGAACCCTTATACTTGTCATACAAAAAAACCTCGTGAACTCTCCCTATAACTTCTGCAGTTGTTCCCCCTACAAAACCAACTCCAATAATTCCTATTTTCATTTTATATTAATTACTCAGGTGAGTTTTATTTAAAGATTGCGTATGTTTAGTCTTTATGGAAATTGTTGTTTTTGATAATCTTTTATCACTCCTCTATCATTTTTACCATATCCATAAATGCGGGCCTTGTAACCAAAATACCAATAGAAATTCCTATAAGAGTTGTTATTGCAAATCCTTTTAAAAGCCCTGCTCCTGCCCACAACAGCGGGAGCAATGCCACAACTGCAGTAAAATAGGCTCCAATGATAATTGCAAATGCCCTTTTCATTCTTTGCTTCATGCTCAAAGCCCCTTTTGATCTTGACTCATCCAAAATAATTATTAAGTCATCTATTCCAGTACCGATTGTCGCAAGAATTCCCGCAATACTTGGAAGATCAAGATTCCAATTTATGAAAGAGGCAATTCCTAAAATAATAAAAACTTCAGATATGCTTGTAAGAAGCAGTGCTAAAGAAGATTTTAATTTTTTATACCTCAAAAAGACAATTATCGAAACAATCAGGATTGCCGAAAGCCCTGCAAGGATGATTGAATTTATAAATTCTTTTCCAAGCACTGGAGAAATTGTATCGAGTTTGACTATCTCCAATTTATATGGAAGGCTTCCAGTAATGAGGATGGTCTGGAGCTTGTTCATTGATTCCATGGCATTAGTGTATGCCTCGTCTTTGCTCATGCCAGAGCCAGAGCCAGAAATGGATATTTGCGTAGTAACTCTCCCTTGAAGCTCTTTTCCAATAAAGAGGCTGTCAACAAGTTTATCATCCAGATATAGGTCAAGCTTTTCTGAAAGATATTCCGGGTTGCTCTGATTTATTTCAAGATTTTGAGTTATATTGGCATGCCTTTTTGCAGCATCTTCACTTAAAAAAACAGTAAATCTGAATCTGCAAAACCATCCGGTGTTGGCAGAGGCATCAGTAGGATAGCACCCTTCAATTATTGCTCTTTGGGCGTCTCTGCTTACAGAAGCAATATCTTTCCTTCCGCCAATAAAAACAGTTTCATTTCCTATCTTTGCCTCAAACTTTCCTTGTTTAGACAGCATTTCTCTCAAATCAGAAGGAGTTGCCCCTGCAATTTCAACAAGCATAAAGTGATTTCCAGAAAGATCTGAAACAGGAAGTACTTTTAAATCAGTGAGACCAAATTCATTAAGCCTGTTGCTTGTTATGTCTACAAGGTCATTTATCTCTGAAGAGCTTAGCTTTCTGTCCTTTGCCTGAATCAGCGCTCTTGCCCCTCCTGACAGATCCAAACCAGTTTTAATACTTGTCTTAGGAATCTCTGAAACTGTTATTTCAGGAGGTTTGTTTGAATAAAGAATAAATTCTGATTGTTTTGTTTTAATAACACTTTTGATGCTTTCATTGCCTGCAGCATAGTATTTTTCCCGAATTATTTTTGAATAGTCATCCAGATTTGTTATTTTTTGCCCGTCAATCTCAGTAATCAATTGGCCTTTCCTAATTCCCTGCTCAAATGCAGTCCCATTTGCATCCACACTTGTTACTAAAACCCCTTTTTGAAAAAAAGCAATCCCGTAAGGAGTTATAAAGATGGATAACATGGAAAAAGCTAAAACCCCTATCAATATCCAGATCCTAAAAGACA
This sequence comes from Candidatus Pacearchaeota archaeon, assembly GCA_027021195.1. Lineage (GTDB taxonomy): Archaea > Nanobdellota > Nanobdellia > Pacearchaeales > GW2011-AR1 > JALUUW01. Next base: position 2,038 of record JALUUW010000066.1, read on the forward strand.
GTTTCCGCTTCATTTTTTATTCTTTCTTTCAACATACCATTTAAGTATTGAAGTGTTAGTTATCCATGTATTAAGTATGTCAAATCCCAAACCAATTGTGAGGACTGTGAAAATCTGCCCCAGCACTTTTGAAAAGGAGATGACAATCACCAAAGCTGCAAAGGATGCCAAAAGAGACGTTAGAGTCATTGTCATTCCTGTTTTGAATGCTCCGTAAATTCTTTCGTTCAAAGATCCCTCGCGCCTTTTCAGGATTCTTGTCGTAAGAAGAATGTCTGTATCTACTGAATAGCCTATAAGCATTAAAAACGCCACAATCCCTGCGCTTGACATTTTTATTCCAAGAATGTTAATCAGAGTAAGCGTCATCAAAATATCTGCAAATGCCGAGATTATGACTGCTGCGCTTGGAACAAATGTTCTGAAAAGAATGAAGACTACAATTGCCATTAAAATAAATGCAAACAATACTGCTGTTAATAGCTGTTTATAAAAGCCTTTGCTTAAACTTGACCCTGTAAACTCAAAACTGCTGTTTTCCCCATCAACAAGCTTATACCCAAGAACATCTTCGAGGATATCTTTTGCTTCTTCACCATCAGTAGTTGTTTCAATAATGACTGCCCTCTGCTCCCGCGTAACTATATCTGAAATTTCCCGAATGTTCACATCTTCAAGCCTTCCAGAGAGGCCATTCTCCAAGCCATCAATATCAACCTTTCCATAAATTGTGATTGCAGTTCCACCTGTTAAAGAAATATCTTTGTAGATAAAATCATTATTTTTGGAATAAAAAATCCCTGTGTAGACTATGGAAAAAATTAGAAAAGCAACTGGAATCAGCAATAGCAGCTTATAATACTTGTCATGCCAGTTTCTTTGTTTTTTGTCAGATATATCTTGCATTAAATTATAGAATAAATAGGGCTTTTAAAAGTATTTGTTAATGTTCAGTGAAAATATGCGCGGACCGGGAATCGAACCCGGGTCAACTGGTTGGAAGCCAGTTATTCTGCCTCTAAACTATCCGCGCATACACCAAATAGCGAAGTCCTGTTTAATAAAGTTTACTGCATCCACTTTGTGGAAATACAGCGCGCCTGGTAGGATTCGAACCTACGACTTCCACCTTAGGAGGGTGGCACTCTAATCCAGCTGAGTTACAGGCGCATATTTTAAAAAGAGAAACAGGGTTTAAAAAAGATGCTGGTCAAGGTGTTTGGAATTATTGATTTAATCGCTGGAATGTTTTTAATTTTTGGAGTGGCGCACAGCAGCTTCAATAGCATGATGCTGGCATTCGGAGTGATAGTGATGGTTAAGTCAGGCATGGGATTCTTTAGGGATTTTGCTGGGTGGATTGACATTTTTGCAGGAATAATCCTTCTTTTATCCTTGCTGATTAGCGTTCCTGGAATAATTAGTTTTATTGCAGGTCTTTTAATAGCCCAGAAAGGAATTTTCAGCTTTCTTTAGTTTTCATGCAGGAAAAAGGATTCGAAGCAAGACAACCCCTCGTTTTCTTGCGAACTTTCCCCAAATAAAAGAAATTAACTAATCCTTTTTCAAGGCATGTTCTTGCTTCTTGCCTGGATAACGAACATGTCTTAAATGCGGGAGAAAGGATTCGAACCTTTGCAGGCACTAAGCCAGCGCGTCTTGAGCGCGCCCCGTTTGACCACTCCGGCACTCCCGCACAAACTAAACATGTAAGATATAACTACAAAAAAATAAGAGTTTTAAAACCTGCCTGTTAGACTGATGAATTATAGTTACTTTCCTACTTTAACAGACATTTCCTTTAAGTCTTTCTTAAGCTCTTCAACAGACTTCTTAAAAATTTCTTTTGCACTCATCTGTCCAAAAGATTCAACAGTGATCATTAGCTCATCTGCAGGAGTTATTTCTATTGAATCTTTCCCTTGTTTTTTACAAAGCTCCACACAGGCATCACACAAATCACATTTGAGAGGATCTTCTGCAACAACTTTCCCATCTTTTGATTTAAGGATATTCTGAGGGCATATTTCAGTTACCTCTGCAGGACACTCTTTCCTGATATTTATATTAGCAACATTTCTGTAAAACATCAATCCGGGAGAGAATTTTGCATGCTCCCTTCCTTTTCCAAGCCTTGTTGTAGCTACAAGCTCCAGCTCCTGGTTTTTATTTAAGAAAGTAATAGGGATATCCTTATAAACAACATCCACTGGACCGACCATCTCTCCTGCATTGACAAATCCTTCTTTTTTCACACTTAATTTAATTTGAGAAGATTTCTTCCCGCTAACTGAGCTATCTGTTTTTAATGGAACCAGTCCGAGCCTATGGGCAATTGTTTCATCATATAATGGAGAGTCATTTTTAAAGATCTCCACTTCATCAATTGCGAGAACAGGAATCTGATTTAGATATTTCCTTATAGCATTTGCAAGACTTTCGTCTATTTTTGCAGTAAAAATCACTTTATTTTCTTTTTCATCTATCAGCTTCATTTTAATCCCTATCTTTCTTGCTTTTTAAAGCTTTTTTAAACTCTCCTTCCACGCCTTCCTCCTTTCTTTTTAGGCCCTCCACGCGGAACTCTAGTAGTATCAAGTATATTCAGTATCTTAAACCCTTCCCTTGAAAGACTTTTGATGATTGCGTGTGCTCCTGGGCCAGGAGCAGGATTCCCTGTTTTTGCCCTTATTCTTATGTATAGTGACTTTGCATTAAGCTCCTTTAATGATTCTGCTATTCTTTTGGCAATAAACATCGCTATTGTTGGATTGGCTTTAAGCCTGTCGTGTTTTGTTACCATTCCTCCTGTAACCTTTGCGAGAGTTCTTCCCGACATGTCAGTGGCATGAACAATGGTATTGTTAAAAGATGTGAAAATGTTTATTACTGCCTCTCCTTCTCTTTTCTTTTTCTCTGTTTTCTTTTCTTCCTGTTTTTTCTCAATAGTTTCTGATTTCATCCTTTTTGCTCCTGAACTTTTTCTTCTTTAATTTCCTGAGCATCTTCTTTTACGCTGTCGGCATCTTTTGGTTCATGAGCTCCTTCAGATGTTTTCCTCTTTTTTTCCCTAAGAGATATCTTCTCTTCAAGCTCTACTGGAACAATGTATGATGGGCTATCCACAACCTCTCCGTCAACAAGTATTTTTTTATGAGTGATAAGCTGTCTTGCACTTCTGGGTGTTGGAGCAATTTTCTTTTCCACAATAACTGTCTGAAGCCTCCTCTTTAAATAATCCCTCTTATCTAAAGACAAAACATCTGCAATTGAGTTGACATTCAGCCCTATTTTTTTCAGCCGGTTAAACAATGCCTGCTGCTCTTCATAATCTGCTGAAATTAACTTTTTAGCTTTCTCTCTTATTGACTTTATTTTAGCATCTGATTTCCAGATTTCCCTCTTATTTTTAAGGCCGAACTCTTTTTTTAGTTTTGCCTCCTCGGCAATTCTTTCTTTGTCAAAAGGCCTCTTTGGTCTTGAATAGATTTTGTGCTTTCTTTTCATTTTAGTCTGGTTTTGTATAAAATTTAACTCCTTTTGCTTCAGGATTTTTTTTGATCTCTTCAAGGATTGTTGAAACCTCGCTTTTTGAATTTAATAGTTTTTTTAATGCATTTTTTGAAAAACTCAAAGCCGCAATCTTTATTTTTTTAGAAACCTCTCCTTGGGACAGCACCTTTCCAGGAACAACTATCTTTTCTCCTTCTTTTGCTTCTTTTTCTATGTCGCTAAGATTTACACTTATTTTCCTCCTCCTTGAAGAAGAAAGAATTTCTGCAACTCTCATCCATGAGGGATTTTTCTTTGAAGCAATAATAGTGCTGACTAATATCGGGCTTGATTTTTTCCTTGCTTGTTTTTCTATTTTTGTTTTTGATTTCATTTTCAGACTAACAATGCAAGCAGAAGTATTCAACTACTGCTAACGCGTTAACTCGCAGGCAAAAATCATAGTAAAAATTGGTTTTTAAAGCTTTGTATATGGAAAAAATTCTTAGAATGACATGCGGGAGAAAGGATTCGAACCTTTGCAGGCACTAAGCCATCTGGTTTCTCAGGAGCCAGCCAGAGATAATAACTAATGTTTTCCCTCCAGGTTCTCCGCCTTAGCCAGACCCGTTTGACCGCTCCGGCACTCCCGCATAATAACTAGTATTAATTT
>JALUUW010000067.1 GCA_027021195.1 Candidatus Pacearchaeota archaeon
ATTCTAAAGCCTGTACTTCACCGTCTCTGCGATGCTCTCCACGTAGCTTATTCTCCCTCAGCTCATCACTTTAATCATGCTATATCTCAGCATAAGCTCATAAATAATTTAGCATGCAATGAATATCAGCGTAATTGGGATAACTGGTGTCATATTATTTTCTATCATCAAAAACTCCACCTGCATCGCTCATTTATAGCTCAAGGTTACATCGTAGGGCAGGCTTGCGTAAAGTTTAAGTATGAGTTTTAACTTACCACTACTGGTAGCATTGTAGCATCATCCTCAGGCTCCTGAGTGGAGTCGGAGAGGAGGAGAGGAGATGGAGGCAGCCGGGTTTGCTCCTCTGAACCTGGTTGTGCGGCTCTGGCATGCGCCTGCGCATGCGCTCATGCGGGGGTTTAGCCCCAGGGGCAGGCTCATGCTCTCCGCCCTCCTGTGGCTTCTCTTCCCCGCGGGAGGCGCCTTTACCGCCGCAGCCTCACGCACCTCCATAAAAAGTGGCGAAGAGCAGAGGCGCTGCTCTCTGTTTCTTTGCCGCTTTTTAGCTGAAAGCAGCAAAGTATGGAGTAAGAGATACTGTAGGGAGAAAGGATATGCATTCGTGGGTGGTAGAGATGCCTGTTCAGACAAATAGATCTATCTATGGAGTAAGTTATATTCCATTTAAACCTGAAGAGGGGAAAGATAAAATTAGAATGCCTTTTGCAAAAGCAGCTGTTATAGATAGTGTAATCAGGGATATTCCGGACAGGATAGGCTATCAAATTCTCAAAAAGATAGAAAAAGAAATGGAAAAAAGAAAAGTACCAGAGGAAAAAAAGAATCATTTCAAAGGAATAAAGAATTATTTTACTAACAGGGATTATGCAGAGCTTGTCTCTTTATCTGCAAAAATGGACGTTGAAACAATAAAAGAATTTTGCAACAAGTGTATGGATGAAGCAGAGTATGAACTAAATAAAGCTTTAAATACGCTGAAAGCTACAGCGATGAAATTAGAAAAAGAACCTGAAGAATATTCTGAAAATATAAGAAATGAAATCCGTGAATTGTATGAGGATGTGAAAGCCATAAAAGCCTTCATACTAAAGGGACATCCAGAAAAAGAATTCAAAAGAGTAGCCAAAATAGCTGAAGAAGAAAGACTGCTAAAAGAAGAAGTAAAGCACCCCGTTTTATCCAGAGCTCCCGTTGAACTAAGGGCTTTGAAAAGAATGATGAAGGAGAAAAGAGATGAAGCCGAACTTTTGATTTCTTTCCTTCCTGCAAAAAAATTCCCCTTTCATGTATCTGATATATCAGAGTTGTTTAAAATTGTAATGACAAGTTTTAATCTGAAAAAAAGTCAGATAAATGAATCCATAAAGCAGATTGAAGAAGGCATTTACGCTGGTGTTCTTTTTCTTGAAAGAATGGATTTTACTCCTGTTGAACTCGTAAAGGGAGAATTGGTTTACACACTTCCGTTAGTGCCTGGAGAAAAGACAACGGTATCGCACAAAGAATGGGTAAAATCTGTAGAGGAATTTGAAAAGGAGCTTGCCACACTCACTGAAGAGGAGAGGGAAGATGCTAAAACAGAAAGAACAGAACTTGCAGAAGCAACAACCAAAGATGAAAAAACAGAGCACAAATTTGATACTGGTTTGAAAGTCAAAGGTGGCTGGGGTGCTTGGTCGATTGAGCTTTCTGCAGGTTATAGCTATAATAACTTAAAGACAAAGCACAGCGAATTCTCATCAAAAAGAAATCGGGAGATAACCCATAGAGCTGCCTCCCGCTCAAGAGAAGAGCATAAAATCACCTTTAAGATATCAAGAGAGGTGGTCAGAGAAGATGAGCAGGTTAGAGTTATAGAAAACAGGAGCAATGAAGTTGTTAGATGGGATTTTTACAGGATGATGAGGAAATGGAGGATTGACCTTTATCGCCTGGGTGAGAGACTTACGTTTGACATCGTCGTTCCAGAACCTGGGAATTATCTTCTGAGGAAGTATTTAAAGTTGCTTGAAATTCAGGAGGAGATTGATGCTGGAGATCCGTTTGATTTAAGTCCAGAGGAGATAAATAAAACAAACTACCTCAAGTATGCTGGGGAATATGGCGTTAGTTTGCCAGAACCCCCAAAAGCGATGAGAAAAACATATACTGATGTTCTTGAAGATTATATTCCTGACGGGGAGCACCCCAAAGTGGGAGTCAGAACCATAGAAATTGAATTTCCAGAGGGTTATAAAATATATGAAGTCAAAGTAGTGAGCCCTCCTAGAGAGGTTTATTGGAATGAAAAAGAAGGTGAAGATAAAATAGCTTTTAGGGCAAGATATAACGAAAACATTCAAAATATTAAAGGAAAGGAGAGAAATAAATATACTTGGTATTGGATGTACTATATAGGAAAAAAGGCTAAATTTACAGAGACCATTCAGCGACCACACTTGGTCTTAGATGTAAAAGCTGTTCCTCTTAAAAGAGCATGGGACAACTGGCGAATGGAATGTTTCGAAAAAATAAGAGAGGCTGCAAGGACAAGATGGTTGCAGAGACTTGAGACACTGGAAAATCAAAGAGACCGGCTTATCGCAGAACTTACAGGTAAGGATGCACTTAAATTAAGGCAGATTGAAAAAGAAGAGATAATGAAAACTGTTTTGAGATGGCTTTTGGGACCGGATTTTGAATTCTTCCCAGAGGAGTGGATCAATGAGTCAGCTTCTTCGATAGAGAAATTAGAGGATCTTCCTTATTACGAGTGGAGAAAAACTGAAACAGAAAAACTCATGAAAATGGACGAAGAAACAAGAAAAAGAATGCTGAAATATCTCAAAATAGTCAGATTTATTCAGCAAGCAATAGAGTGGGAAAATGTGAACTGGATTCTCTATCCCTATTTCTGGACAACACCAATTAGATGGGATTTCAAGCAATCTCTTGAGCATCCGGACTTTTACCACAGGGCATTTCTGAGGGCAGGCTGTGCAAGAGTTGTTCTCACAGTCCGCCCGGGTTTTGAAGAAGCATTTGCTAAATTTATAGAATCAGGAAAAATTGATGGTGAAATTGATAAAGATCATCCATATCTGACGCTCGCCCAGGAAATAAAGGCAAGCTCCAAAACGACATACAAATATACACCAAACCCAAACAGAGGCGATTATGTTTTCTGCTGGGATGAAGTTCCCGGAGCAGATGAAGGAAGATTAAAGGAGCACTTAAAGAATATAGGGGGCGTGATTTTAAAAGATTTAATAACCGATTGGAAAAATTTAATTGAAACTTCTTATTGGACAGAAACAGTTAATAGAGTAGTTGATGCAGCAGAGATAGAGAAGAGTGAAAATACAATAACCGTGACCTTATCATATGCTCAGAACAAATTAATTCTAAACTTCGAACTTGATCCAAATAGCGATGTAATTAAACTTTTCAGAAATAAAGGAGAGATTCTGCCATTAAGATACTATTATTCTGAGGAAAAAATTTCTGAAGAAAAAAAGACTGAGGAAAAAAATTCTCAAGAGAAAAAGACTGATGAAGAAAAAAAGAAAAATGTAACCAAACGTTACGTGTTCTTTGTGCCCGGTGAACACATTGATACCTGGTATGAATACACTCCAACCGGTGCATTGCATGTGGAAAAGGGAGGAGAGTTGTCAACATGGTAAACAAATTAGGGATGAGAGATGTATGGGAATAATTATCCTATTTTTGATGCACTCATTCTCCTTCCGTCACTTGGTTTTCCTGCAATAGCGGAGAAAAGAGAGGATGGAAATTATGAAATCTTTGTTTCTATGTTATGTATCACGCCTGCAAACGAGTCAGTAGATTTTACGCTCTCTATTCCTGAAATTTTGGGAATAGAAGAATTTATAACTCACTTAGAAACAGATTTAATAGAGTTTAGGTATATCACAAAAATTTCAGATCTTTTTAACAACAATCTAAATATCATTATGCTTTTAACTTCTATGAATAGTAGAAATAGGGTTTATTGGATCCCTCAAAATAATTTTATTGCACAAATTAAAGAACAATATAAAAAAGCATATGCAAAAATCCGAAACATGAATCAAAATCAAATTAGTAATATTAGAGTAAGCCATATTGAGTTTATGTTAACCCTTCCTCAGGACCTCCCATCTGGACTATACAATCTCGTATGCAAGCACGAAAGAGATTCTTATAAATCTATTAAATCTTCTTTTCAATACGTGCTTAAAAGCATGATAAATTACAAAAGTTCAAAAGATAATATAGTATGGGAAGAATTTAAAAAATATTGCTATAAAAAGTGTAAAGTTAAAGAGGTAGGACCTGATTTATCAAAAACCTCTGATGGCAAACCTATAATTCCCTATCATCCCGTATATATCCCTTGGAAAGGCAAAAAATATCTTAACATTGCTCATATCTCTGATACGCATGTAAGCAGAAGATGGAATGCAATGGCTCACTGGGCTAATGAGTATAGTGAAGGGAAACTCCAAATTCAAGTTAATAAAAAAGATTGTTCCATAGAGGCGAAAAACTGGGCTAATTTCAATAATCCAAATAGACGGTTTGAAGAAGCTTTACAAAAGGCGAATGAAAATTCAAATGTTGATATCATCATAATAACTGGAGATTTGATTGATTATAACCGTGGATATTACGGAAACAAGGATAGTTATTTTAAGCATGGTGTAGAATCCTATTATAAGAATTACAATTGGATCCTTTTCTATGAACTTCTTTTAAAAAATTATAATAAGCCAGTCTTTACCATCCTTGGTAACCATGATTATAGACTGAATCCATATGGGATAATACCAGAATGGTTAGTGACTATCCCAACTTCCTCTCCTGTTCCATCAAGTATATATACTCCCCCTGCTAAAATTGATGTTGTAAGATTATTAGGTATAAATATAAATTATGCTGATGACTTGGGAATTAAGGTCAAAGGAAATAACCTAGATTGTTTAAAAAAAGTTACAAGTTTTATATATCCAGAACAAATGACAAAATATTGGAGTTGGGGGTGTGAGCTTATAACAGATTATGAAAACGTAAATTGGTACAATCTTGTAATCAACCCCGCTCTTGATTATATGTTTACCTACGGGGATATGGGGTTCCTTTTTCTTGACTGGAGAGAAAATGAAGAAATCTTTACAATTAGAGTGAAAGACTTTTTAGGTAAGTATGGGACTAAACTGGAGAAAAACTTTTTAGATGAATTAATTAAGAGGATATCTCTTCCTCTTCCTTCTTTTATGAAGGACTTTATAGCTTTAATGAAGTCATTTGAAAAATTTGGGACGCCATGGGCTGAAGATGTACTTACGAAGAAACAGCGAGATATGATTATAAAAATTATTAAAAAATTAGAAAATAAAAAGGCGGTTTTACCTACTCTTATAGTCTCTATGCATCCAACCGTCTTTTGTGGCCCTAGTATTAGTTACAATGATGGAAAGATAGTGAGAGACGAAAGTCGCGATGATGATATACAGCAACATTTAGCTCTTGGTAATTTTAAAAAACATAGACATTGGTTTATAAAGCAAATGTACAACTTTACAAGATCAGGAGGTAGGGCAATTGTTCTTTCAGGACACGCTCACAAGAATAGAGTTTACACTATTGAGGATTGTAAAGTAGGTAGTAAAGTAAAAAATATTGACAGAGAAGAGAGAAAAGAGAAAGGAGAGAAAAAGGAGAAAAAAGAGAAGAAAAAAAAGGAGTTACCTTTATTTTTCATCGTTACAACTTCATCTGCCTACATAAGCAAAGAAGCTAATTCTCCAGGATTTAGAATTCTAACATTCAAAAATCAGGGAAAACAAATGGATGTTGCATGTGTAAGGTTAAGATAACGTGATATATGACACACGGACTGTCCAAATAGGTGCTGTCAAGTTTATGATTTAACCACCCCCACCTTTATGAGGTTGCAGAATCTCTCGAACTCTGTTTTTCCTGGCACGAGGTCAGGAGGTTCTTCCAGGGTTTGGTGCGTTCTTGCGTGGTTGTAGAACAATCCATAGAGCCGCAGGAAGTTAGAGACGTGCACTGGTTTGGAGCACCTGCACGGGAAGTACTTATCGAACACCCTGATTCTGTCTTTGATTGTCTCTATGATGCGTTCCACGTAGCTTCTTACACCTCCGCTCAGTATTTCGTGCTCTAACT
>JALUUW010000068.1 GCA_027021195.1 Candidatus Pacearchaeota archaeon
CCCTTTTGCCTGCTGAATTTAATGTTTTTAAACATCTTCCAAAATTCCTTTTTTGTCTTGTATTTCCTTGATTTTTGCATCTTCTCTTTTTTTAGCCTTGTTTTCTTTGACAAGTAAGGGACAAAAAACCCTGAGAAAATGTTCAGGTGATTTATCTGGTATTTTGCCATTTTCTGCATAATTCCTGAATGCCATACTGCCCACATATCATAAATAGAGATAAGAATTAAGAGAGCTGTTATTGTCCATACATTTAAAATTGGAACAAAAACTGCAGCAATTCCAGGATATATGAAAAGCTCTGTAAGATTATGCACAATCAGGTCTCTCCCGTAAATCTTCATAATAGCTAATGGAAGTGCTACAAGCAATGCTATAAGCGAAGCATGCTTAAACTGAGGGAAAAACGCACTAAAAGAAATTCCCAATGCTATGAGAACAACTCCAAAAAACCAGAGCCTTAAGACAAATTCCGCCTTAAACCTGCTCAGCAAAAAAAGAAGAGAAATTGCAATCACAAAAGCCATAATAATTGAGGGGAATATTCTGTAAAAATCCAATTCCTCTTCAATGTCAGGAGTATCCATTCCATAGGGAAGAGGGGGAGCTGACACATTTACAGCATTAGAATCAATAACTTTTACAGGGGAATAATAATTAACTACATAAAGCCCTATAAACTGCGTAACTAAAAACATTGCCAAAAGAACTATTGTGATTTTCAGATTGTGCTTCATTTCAGATTAAATAAGCTCTCTTATCAGATTTTTAGTTAAATAAAGTATCAAAAGCCCTATAGCCAAGGAAGCCCAGGAACTTAACAAAACATCGCCAGGAAACAAGTAGATATCCAGAAGATGCCATACTCCTCTCCAGAAAGATACAACTGCAAAAGCAATAATCACTGCATAAATAATCTTCTCAAAAGTCCTCTTTTTTCTTTTAACCATGAAGGAATAATGGAAAAAGAGTTTTTAAAGTTTTAAAAAATGAATAATTGCAGAGCAGAATCATGATTTGATTACCTCAATCTCAACGTCTCAAGAGTTCTCGGTATATTTGTTTCCACTCTATTAAGTTTGTAAAGGCTTGACGCCAGGTCAAGAGATTTTGAAACCTCTCCATGCTCAACAATTATTCTCTTCGGCTTTGGAGTAATTCTGTTAAAGAAAGATATCAGCTCGTTCCTTCCTGCATGCGCTGTCAGCCCAAGCACAGTATTGACCTCAAGATTAATTTTTATTGTTTCCTCTTTTCCATCAACAATCATCTTAGTTTCCTTAAGGCCTTCCTGAACCTGCCTTCCAAGAGATCCAACTCCCTGATAACATACAAAGATTATTGAGTTGTTTTTGTTTCCTGCAAACTCTCTGAAATACTCTACTGATGCCCCTCCAACAAGCATTCCTGATGTGGCAAGAACAATGCATGGGCCCCCTTCAATAACTTTTTTTCTCTCCTGAGAAGATCCGACTCTTGAAAAAATCTCAGACACAAAAGGATTTTTGTCCTGAAAAATCTGGCTTCTCACTCTTCCGCTTAAGAAGTCAGGATAAGCTGTGTGTATTGCATTAATATCCCATATCATTCCGTCAATGTATACCGGCACTCTCTTAAGCCTTCCTCTCCTTATTGCGTCTTCCAGGATAAGCATTGTTTCCTGAGCTCTTCCAAGCCCAAGTTCAGGAATCAGCACTTTACCTCCTCTCTCAATTGTTTTGCTAACTAGAGTTAAAAGCTCCTCTTCTGAATGGGATCTTGGCGGAAGAGTGTCTGCTTTAGAGCCGTAAGTTGACTCTGTTATAACTGTTTCAAGTCTTGGAAAAGAAGTTACTGCAGGATCCAGGAGTCTTGACTTTCCGTATTTAAAGTCTCCTGTGTAAAGAAGATTGTGAAGACCATTCCCTATGTTAAGATGAACCATTGAGCTTCCAAGAGCGTGTCCTGCATTATAAAAAGTGAGCCTCACATCAGGGGTTATGTCTGTCACCTCATTATAATTAAGGCAGATGCTGTGTTTTACAATCTCCTTAATGTCTGAAGAGCTGAACAAAGGCTGTACTGCCTGCTTGTATGAAACACCAATAAAATCCAAAGCCAGCAGAGCAGCAATGTCTCTTGTAGGATGAGTCATGTAAACAGGCCCCTTATACCCCATTTTGTACAGGTATGGCAAAAGCCCGACATGATCCAGATGAGCATGGCTTATTATTACTGCGTCTATCTGATTTATGTCAAATTCAGGAATGTTAAAATAAGGAAATTTGTCCTGCCCGTGTGATGCCACATCTATTCCGCAGTCAAGAAGAATTTTTGAATTTGGAGTCTGCAAAAGAATAGAGCTTCTTCCGACCTGCCTTGCTCCTCCAAGAAAAGTGACTCTCACCCACTCGTCAACTTTCTCTGGAGACCATTCTTTGTAGATTTTCTTTCCAATAGAATTAAGGAATCTCCTCCTGTAATTATTATTTGCATAAAGAACCTCTCTTATATTCTCAGTAATCTGGCTTTTTATTGCAGGAGATCTCTGAACCTGGGGAGTCCATAAACTTGTTTTTTTAATCTCTTCAAGAATACTTCCCTGTTTCCCAATAACGAGTCCCGGCTTTTTCGCCTCAATTATTACAATGCTTCTTTGAGGATCAAAAATTATATTTGTTATTTCTGCTTCCTCCGGGACAATCTTCCTGATTTCTGCATCAGTTTTTTCCTGATCCAAAAGAATCTTTGGGTCTGCCCTAAGCTCCACTCTCTTTTTTATTTCATTAACTATTTCCTTTATTTTCGGCTCTCCTTCTTTGAAAAACTTTTCATTGTCTGTATAAAGAACAATATTTGCTCCTTCAAAGATTGCTTCGCTTACTTTTCCTGGAATTTTCTCAGTTATATTCTTTAAAATGTCCATTTAATCACCTAAGAAATTTAATTTTTTAATGCCTATGAATGTGAATCTAAATCTATTCTTCTTTATATTCAGGCCTTATTTCCTGAGAAATTGCCTTCTTAATGCCGTCTTTTTTTATTATAAATATGTCAATCCCGTATCCTGAACCTGTATCTCTCTGCGTAGAAGACTTTAAGGCTTCTTTTGCCAATTCAACCCCTTCTTTAACACTCATGCCCTTTTTGTACTGCCTTTCAAGAAGTCCAAGGACATAAGGCATTCCGCTTCCAAAGTTAGCATCGTAAGTATTTATTCTTTCAACGCTTCCGGCAGGCTCTATTGTATAAAGCTCAAAAGAGCCGTCTTCATTAAACCCTCCTATTAAGGTCCCTACAATGCTCGGAATCATTGACGGCTGTCTTATCTGAGAGTATGTGATGGCTGAAACAAGGTTTGCGGCCTGTTTTACTGTCGGCCTTGACCTTGATTTTAGCTCTTTGAGTTTTAATTCTGCTGCAATTAGTTTTGTCAGTCTCTGGGCATCTGCCAGTCCTCCTGTCCATGAAACAACAAGGTAATCATTTATTTGATTGACTTTTTTCTTGTCTTTAATCATGACTATGTTCCCTGCAGTAACCTGTCTGTCAGCAGCCATGACTATCCCGTCTTTGCAGACAATCCCAAGTACAGTTGTTCCTGTTTTCAGGATTGAGTTCTTCAACTCATCATTTAAGTAGCTGTTCATATTGTTCATTTTACCATGAGAATAATCTAACTTGTAAATAAGGTTAGAATTTATGATAATTTAGGGATTTGATATTTTATAAATCTTTTGTTTTTATATTTTCCACTTTCCCCTGTCCTGAATTATCTTTCTGTCAAGAATTATCCTTGCTTTTCTCATGTCCTTTACAATATCCCAGTGTATTGCAGAGTCGTTTCCCCCTCCATTCTCCCTGTAGGCGCTTCCAAGGGCGAGATGGATTGTTCCTTCAATTTTTTCATCAAAAAGAAGGTCTTTGGTGAATCTTGTTATTTTTGGGTTGCATCCTATTCCGAATTCCCCAACATAAGAGGCATTTTCATCTGCTGCAAGCATTTCTTTAAGAAAATCCTCGTTTTTTGATGCTTTTGCTTCAATAACCTTTCCGTCTTTAAACCTTAGTTCAATGTCTGTAACCTCTTTTCCTGACTTTATTGCAGGATAATCAAACTTAATCCATCCGTTCAGGCTTTCTCTTACAGGAGCCATGAAAATCTCTCCTCCTGGCATGTTTTCTTCCCCTTTGTCAGAAATGCAGTTTTTTCCTGCAACTGAAAATCTCAGGTCAACCCCTTCTCCAACAAGATGAACGCTCTTTCCTTTTTCAAACCTTTTTGATATTTTGTCAAGCTTTTTTCCAAGCTTTTTCCAGTCAATCAGGCATGCATTGTAAACAAAATTCTCATACTCTGTAAGAGACATTTCTGCATCCTGAGCCAGAGCAGGAACAGGATAGGCAATAGTGCATCTTCTTATCTTGTCTTTTTCATTGCATACATAATCAACAATAGGGCGTGTTATTTTCTGCCTTAAAGCTATTTTTTTTGAATTTGCATTTGAAAGGCTTCTTGTGTTGGTTGTTGTGCTTACCCCTATATACTTTTGAGCTCCCTTTAAAGTGTTCATCCAGTATTCAGGAAAGTGCTCTATCTGTTCTTTAGTTGCATATCTATAGAAGAAGTCATCCACATCAGGAAGCCCTATCTTTACAATAGGGTGGGCTTTTTGAAGAATAATCTCTTTGTAAAGCTCTACAAGAAAAGGCACTGCCTCATAGCCTCCGGAAATTATCACTTTTTCCCCTGGCTTTACAGCTACAGAGTATCTTACAGCAAGTTTTGCGAGCTTTCTTGTCCTTAAATCAACAGGCATTTTGCGTTATTTTTCATCTATTTTAGCTTCCAGAAATACTAAGGCGATTTCAGGCCATCACCTCCAAGATGAAAAGACATTGATTGATTAATTTATAAAACTATCTGTTAACCATGGCAATGTATAGCCTACAAACATATGCCAGTTGATTCTACACATATGACTTTGATTTTTCTAAATCTTCTTTCATATACCTCTCTATCCTTTTAGACATATTGATGTCATTTTCTTCGCAATGTTTTTTGAATTCTTCTAAGACCTCTTCATCAATTGTTATAGTAATCTGTTTCCTTACCATTCTAACATCTAATATTTATAATTTATATTAATATTTACAATTATAAATAATATATAAATGTTTCGGTTTATGATGATATTTATCATTTCATATTAAATCATATTATTATTTAATATTGTATTTTAGAACAACAATCTTTATAAACTATTAATGTTCTTAAAATCTGAGATTTAAACAGAGAAAGAATTAAATAAATATTTAATACAATACATGAAAAAATGGCAGTAGAAAGACAAGAGAACATTAGAGATCTTATCAGAAAAGAACTCGTTAAAACAAGAGAGGACATAGAGAGGGGAATTTGGGAGTCTATTAAAGATCTTAAAGGTTTGATTATAATTGAAGACAATACGGGAAGGATTATCATTTTGAATAAGGATAAATTCAAAAATATGGATAAACTTATTTTACTTATGCTTGGCAAATTTATGGCCTATCTTGGGGGTGTTATACAATCCCCAGAAGCAGATATAAAAACAATTTCTGATGAACTGGGAATTAAAAAAACAACAATCTCTGCTCCTCTAGGAGAGTTAGTTAAAAGAAATATCCTCCTTAAGAAGGAGACCAAGTATAGGTTTAATGAGGCTTTTGTTAAAGAGGAAGCACAGAGGATTTTGAAGACTATACAAAATGAATGAACAAACAACATTATTTTTGGGTCCTGAGGAAAACCTCACAATCTTGAAGGGAATTTTTTCTAGTCGAAAGACTTCTCCTGAAGATATTGCTAAGAGTATAGGAAAAAATAAAGGAACAGTGATCAATGCTATTCATGACCTAAAGATTCTTAGTCTTATTGATGAAAAACTTCATCCAAGGGAAGAGGCGAAAAATATAGTTTATGATAGAAACGCCAAAGATGTTCTTAGAGAATTATTTTTATCAGTTAAAGGTAATAAAGAGGCGGTAGAAGAAATTAATACTAAAGAAAAGATTGATCCTTTAGAATCTGGAAAAATATTTTGTTTCCATACCAATGCACGAGCAACCAAAGATAGTTCAATTAAGCAGATAGGAAGGCTCTATTTAAGATGGATGAAATTTTTAGATTTAATTAAACATGAGGAAGAGGTAAAAGAAAATGGATCTTAAAGAATATTTTCCTAAAGAAGAAGTAAAGAATGCGGAGAAATTTCTTGTTAATTTTTATGATAAGTTACTTCTTGATAATAAAATTAACAACACTAATGCGTTAATAATAGCTACCTATATGATTTCAAATAAAGATAAAAAGAGCATGGTACAAAAATCAAAAGTAAAAGATTTGTTTATTAGATTTGGCAGAAAAGAAAAAGAATTCAGCAAAGCATTATATGAAATAAGTGGAAAAAGAAAAACAAAATCTGGTAAAAGAGAAGCATGGATTGAAGAAAAAGGGGAGACTATTGGTTTAAATTTTAAGGGGCTCGGGCAAATTAAAAAGCTTTTAAATTCTAAGGAGAAAAAGAAAAATGGATCCTGAAGTAAAAAAGATTTTAGATGATCATGAGAGTAGAATAAAGAAACTAGAAAATAATCTTTTAATAGAAAAAAAGAACAAAATAAAGGAGGCGACAAAAGGCTATAAAGGACTTGCTGGGGGAATTAGATTTATTATAAAAAGTGGTTTTCTGAATAATCCCAGATCTTTAAATGAGATAATTAATGAGTTAAAAAGAGAGGGATATCATTATTCTAAATCAGGTGTAGCAAGTACGTTGAGTGAAACATTTGTAAAAAGCCAAAAAATCTTGAATAGAATTAAAGAAGGCAAAATTTGGAAGTATGTTCTCAGAAAATGACAACTGCAATAGAACTAATAAAAATGTTGTATAATGAAGGTTATTTTTCTACTTGGAGAAGTCAGAAAGAAGTAAAGGAATATTTAGAAGAGAAAGGTTTTAATTTTAGTAATCAATTAATTCTTCTGTCTTTAAAAAATGCAACAAAGAAAGGTTTTTTAACAAAAAAAATTGAGAATAAAAAGATTAAATTTTCTCAAAGAGAGCCTCCAGAAATTAAGATTAAGAAAAAGAAATTTGAAGAATTAAATGAAGTTCTTTCAAATATTACTTCTAAGAAATTAGGAGAAAGGTTCCAACAAGATATTAGGGAGTTAAATACAGCATTTACTTATGATTGCGGGAATTCTGCAGCATTTCTTTTAAGAAAAATATTGGAGAAAACAATATTCTTTGTATTTGCTAAGAATAATAAAACACATTTAATTAAGAATAAAACTAATAATCAGTTTATTGGTTTAGACTCAATGATAGATTTAGTATCAAGAGAAAAGATTAATGGAGTTCCTATCCTTTTGCCTAAAACTGCGAAGGAACTTAGAGGCATAAAATTTTTAGGGGATTCTGCTGCACATGATTATTTAGCGGATATAGAAGTTTCAGAGATAAATCACCAATTGCCATATTGGACAATGGCAATAAAACAATTAAGCGAGAAGATTTAAAATGTTAGACATTAAAACTCTAGAAAATTGGCTTTGGGAGGCTGCGTGTAAGATTAGAGGGCCAGTGGATGCTCCTAAATATAAAGATTATATCTTGCCATTAATATTTTTGAAAAGACTCTCTGATGTTTTTGACGAAGAATTAGATAAACTTGCTGAAAAATACGGAGATAGAAAAACTGCTGAAGAATTAGTTGAAGAAGATCATTCTCTTGTATGGTTTTATATTCCAAAAAATGCAAGATGGGCTGAAGTATTCAAACAAAGTACTAAATTAGGTGAATATATAACTGATGCATTAAGAGCAATTGTTAGAGAAAACCCAAAACTACAAGGAGTTATTGATCGAAGAGACTTTAATGAAACAACTGCGGGTAAAAGAATAATAACTGATGATAGAATCAAAGCATTACTAAATGTATTAAACAAACATAAAATTGGTTTAAAGGATGCTGAACCAGATATTCTTGGAAGAGCATGGGAGTATATTTTAAGAAAATTTGCAGAAGGTTCTGGTAGAAGTGCTGGGGAGTTTTATACTCCTAAAGAAGTAGCAATTTTGATGGCAAAAATTGTTGATCCTAAGGAAGGAGAAGAAGTTTATGATCCTTGTGTTGGTTCTGGCGGGCTTCTAATCAAAACTGCACTAGAATTTAGAAAGAAGTATGGTGTTGACTCGAAAATAAAACCCTTAACTTTCTATGGACAAGAAGATTCTCCAGATACTTATGCTATGGCTAAAATGAATACTTTTATTCATAAAATGGATGCAAATATTGCTTTAGGAGACACTATGAACAGACCTGCTTTTTTAACAAAAGAGGGAAGTCTAAAAAAGTTTGACATCGTTGTTGCTAATCCAATGTGGAATCAAGATATTTTTACACAGGCAACCTATGAAAATGATACCTATAATAGATTTATTTATGGAAATCCTCCAAATAGCTCCGCAGATTGGGGCTGGGTTCAACATATGTTTGCATCTTTAAAAGATAATGGAAGAATGGCTGTTGTTTTGGATACTGGTGCAGCTTCAAGAGGTTCTGGGAATGAAGGTGCAAATAAAGAAAGAAAAATTAGAAAAGCTTTTATCGAAAATGATCTTGTCGAAGCAGTTATATTATTGCCCGCAAATTTATTTTATAATACTCCTTCTGCTGGAATTATATTAATAATAAATAAAAATAAGAAGAACAAGGAAAAAATACTCCTCGTTAATGCTTCAAAACTTTTTGAGAAAGGAACACCAAAAAATCTTCTTCCTGAAAAATCAATACACCTGATATCAGAGATTTATCATAAGTTTAAGGAAGAGAAAAATATTAGTAAAGTTCTGAAAAAGGAAGAGATAATTGCTAAAGATTATAATTTAAGCCCCTCTCGTTATATAACTCAAAATGGAGAAGATACAACCCTTCCTTTAGATGAAGCTGTTGTCTTACTGAAAGAAGCTGAAGAAGAAAAAATAAAATCAGACATTAAACTAAAACAAATTTTAGAACAACTGGGTTTTGAATATGGAACAAAATCTTAAGACATTAAAAGAGGAATATAGAAAAACTGAACTTGGAAAATTTCCTACTTCTTGGAAAATTATGCAACTGAAGGATTTTTTAATACCCGAGATTAGAGCAGTAAAAAAACCTACAACATTCTATAAAGGCATAGGGATACGAAGTCATGGGAAGGGAACTTTTCTAAAACCTAATTGTAACCCAAAGGATATTGCACTTGATACTTTATATGAAGTAAAATATAGAGACTTAATAGTAAATATAACTTTTGCGTGGGAAGGAGCAATCGCTTTAGTAAAAAAAGAAGATGATGGAGCTTTAGTTTCTCATAGATTTCCAACTTATACCTTTAATGAAAAAATTGTTTTACCTGAATTTTTTCAGTATGTGATATTGCAAAGATGGTTTGTTAATGAATTGGGATTGATTTCTCCAGGGAGTGCAGGAAGAAATAGGGTATTAAGAAAAACAGATTTTTTAAAAATTAAAGTTCCTATTCCTCCGATTGAAGAACAAAAGAAGATTGCAGATATTTTAACTCAAATAAAAGATTCAATAATAACTTCTGAAGATTTGATAAATTCTTTAAATGAATTTAAAAGGTCAGCGATGAAGCATCTCTTTACTTATGGGGCAGTCAACTTTGATGACATAGACAAAGTTGAATTAAAGGAAACTGAAATTGGCATGATGCCTAAGGATTGGGAGGTTAAGAAAATAAAAGAAATAACTACTAAGAGAAAATCTGGGGGAACTCCCAGTAAATCAAAAAAAGAATATTGGAATGGAAAGATTCCATTTGTCTTAATTGAAGATATGACTAGCTGTAAGATTTATTTGAAAAAAACTAAAAAATTTATTACCAAAAAGGGTCTAGATAATTCAAGTGCATGGCTTGTGCCAGCAAATTCCCTTCTTTTAAGTATGTATGCCACTATTGGGGCTACAGCAATTAACAAAATTCCTGTAGCCACTAATCAAGCAATTTTGGCCATGCATCTAAATCATGAATTTAACTTGCTATATGGTGCTTATCTTTTACATTATTCTGCAGAAAGACTTAAAATGCAAAATGTGGCAACAACACAAAAAAATGTAAATAAAGGAATAGTAGAGAACTTCAAAGTACCTTTACCCCCTCCACCAGAACAACAAAAAATAGCTTCAATTTTATCTGCAATTGACTCAAAAATAGAAGCAGAAGAAAAAAAGAAAAAGGCTCTTGAGGAGTTGTTTAATTCTATGCTTAAAACTTTACTGACTGCAAAAATCAGGGTAAATGATTTGGAGATTGGTGTTTAAAATGGCTGACGATTTAGCAAAGATCATAAGCGGAATCTTTGCGATAATTATTTTAGTTGTATTTCTTGGTGCTATGGGGAATTTGTTCTCTCAGCTTGGCGATCAAAAATGCCAACCATATAAAGATATAATCTCACAGAGAGATACTGAAATTCAAGGATTAAATGCACAACTTACAGAAACTGAAAAGCAACTAACAAAATGTAAAACAGATTATGAAACTCTTATTAAAGAGAACATTACTAAAAAAGATATTGAGGAAATAAAAGGTTACTATAATATTACACAAACCCAGATTAATTATTTAAACCAGAGATTTGATCAAACAAACGAAAATTATTTCAATTTCTATCAAATTTTACTAAATAATTACAGATTATCATTGACAATAAATATTGCTATTGGAATTACTTTATTGGGAGTAGAAATACTAAGTTTCTTTTTATTAAAAAGCGAGTTAGTTATGTTTGTAATTCAATCAGCCATCAAACATAGGCAAAAGAAAAAGGAGGGTAAAGATGCCTAAATTAGGAACTGAACGAGGAAGTGTGCAAAATCCTATGCTTCAGTATGCTTGTGAGATAGGTTGGGAGTATATTAAGCCTGAAGAAGTAGAAAGAATGAGAGGTGGAAAAACAGGACTTCTTCTTAAAGAGATTTTTACCAATCAAATGTTGAAACTCAATTCGGAATTTATAGATAATCTGATGATTGAACAACTAATAAAAAAGATAGAAAGACTACCTGTTAGTATTGAAGGGAACCTACAAGCATGGGAATTTCTCAAAGGGCTAAAAACAGTATATGTGCCACAAGAAAAAAGGGAAAGAAATGTAAAACTGATTGATGAAGATGTAAAAAATAATGTTTTCCATGTTACTGATGAATTTGAGTTTACCAATGGGAAATATACAAACAGGTATGATGTTGCTTTTTTAATTAATGGTATCCCAGTTTTCTTTGTAGAAGCAAAATCTGCTCATAAGATTGGAGGAATGGCTGAAGCTTTGGACCAAGTAAGAAGATATCATCGAGAAACTCCGGAGGCTATGACTTTATTTCAAGTTTATACCCTTACTCACTTAATACAATTCTTTTATTCTGCAACATGGAATTTTTCAATGAAGCACTTATTTAGCTGGAAAGCTGAAAATGGTTCAACAGAGTATGAAAAATTAGTAAAAGATTTTTTCAAAAAAGAAAAAGTAATTGAAACCGCTTTAGATTATATTCTATTTACAAGAAAAGATGATGTTTTACAAAAAGTAATTCTTAGACCCCATCAGATGAGAGCAATTCATAAAATAATGGAAAGAGCAGCTCAGAAAAGAAAGAAAAGAGGTTTGATATGGCATACACAAGGGAGCGGAAAAACCTACACAATGATAGTTTCTGCTCAAAAAATTATAGAGAATTCATTGTTTGAAAATCCTACTGTAATAATGTTGGTTGATAGGAATGAACTAGAAACTCAATTATTTGGAAATCTTTCCTCAGTAGGTTTTGAGCATATACATATTGCTGAATCAAAGAGGCATTTAAGAGAGTTATTGCAAGGAGATACTAGAGGATTGATAGTTACTATGATTCATAAGTTTGAAGGAATGCCTAAAGAAATTAATCTGAGAAGCAACATTTTTGTCTTAGTTGATGAGGCACATAGAACAACTGGAGGAGATTTAGGAAATTATATGATGGGTGCTCTGCCAAATGCAACTTATATTGGATTTACTGGAACACCGATAGATAAAACAAGCTATGGGAAAGGAACTTTTGTAATTTTTGGAAAAGATGATGCCCCTCATGGTTATCTAGATAAGTACGGGATTGCAGAGTCTATTGAAGATGGAACAACTGTAAAACTTCATTATTCTTTAGCAACTAATGATTTACTACCCGATAAGAAAACTCTTGAGAAAGAATTCTTAGATTTAAAAGAAATGGAAGGTGTTAGTGACATTGAATCTTTAAATAAAGTTCTTGAAAGGGCAGTCAATTTAAAGAATATGTTGAAGAATAAACAAAGATTAAAAAAAGTTGCAAAATATATTGTAAACCACTACAAAGATTATGTTGAGCCTCTTGGTTACAAAGCATTTTTAGTTGCTGTTGATAGAGAAGCATGCGCTTTATATAAACAGGAATTAGATAAACTGCTGCCAAAAGAATACTCTGAAGTTGTTTTTAGTCCAGCACACAATGATCCACCAGAGTTATCAAAATACCATCTTTCACAAGAAAAAGAAAAAAGAATCAGAAAAGCCTTTGTCAAACCAGACAAACAACCTAAAATTCTAATTGTAACAGAAAAACTCCTAACAGGTTTTGATGCTCCAGTTCTTTATTGTATGTATTTAGACAAACCAATGAGAGATCATGTCTTACTTCAAGCAATTGCCAGAGTTAATAGACCATATGAAGATGAGCAAGGAATAAAGAAGCCATGCGGTTTTGTTCTTGATTTTGTTGGAATATTTGATAAACTAGAAAAGGCTCTTTCTTTTGACTCTAAAGATATTTCTGGAGTTATAAAAGATATTGATGTTCTTAAACATAGATTTGAGAAGATGATGGGTAGCGCTAAAACAAAATATCTTTCGATAATTAAAGGCAAAAAAGGAGATAAAGCTGTTGAAGCATTACTAAAACACTTTATGAATGAAAATAAACGAGTTGAGTTTTATGAATTCTATGCAGAACTCTCTGATATGTATGAGATAATATCTCCTGATGCTTTCTTGAGACCATATATTGAGGATTACGACACTCTTTCCAGAATATCTAGAATCTTAAAAGAAGCCTTTGAGCCAAGTTTATTAATAGATAAAGAATTTGCAAGGAAAACAGCAAAACTTGTTCAAGAACATACTAAAGTAGGAAAGATAAAATCTAAACTTGATATCTATGAAATTAATGAAGAAACTATCAAAAAATTAGAGAAAAGTAATGCTTCAGATACAGAGAAAATATTCAATCTTCTTAAGAGTATAGAAAAAACAGTTTTGGAACAATTCAAAAACAACCCCTATCTTATTTCTATTGGAGAGAGAGCAGAGACAATATCCCTAATGTTTAAGCAAAGACAGCTCGATACAAAAGAAACATTAGAAGAATTAAAAGATTTAGTTGATGATATTAACTCTGCAAAGAAAGAGAGAGTTGAGAAAAAAATGTCTTCAGATATTTTCTCTGTTTACTGGTTATTAAAAAATGAGGATATAGAAAACTCAGAAGATATTGCAAAAGAGATGGGAAAGGCGTTTAAAGAATATCCTCATTGGAAAACAAGCGAAGAACAAGAGAGGAAAATTAAACAAGAACTATACAAAATATTCACTCGAGAAAAATTGCCAATAAAAAAAGCTGTTAGAATAGGGAAGAAACTAATATCTGTCTTGAGGGAGTCGGCAAAATGATGATGATTAATGATTTTAAAAAAGAAGTATTAGTCTGGGCAGAACAAATTGGTGTAGAGCCTAAAGAAATCCATGTTAGACGCATGACTAAAAAATGGGCTAGTTGCTCCAGTAGGGGAAGACTTACTTTTTCATTTGAATTGTTAAATAAATCTTATCCTCAACGAGCAAAAGCAATAGTTCATGAACTGTTGCATTTAAAATATAATTCTCACAATAAGATGTTTAAATCTTTATTGTCAGCCCATCTTGCTAAAAGAGGGATAATCTCCAAGAGTATAAAGCTATAATTCTGTTTTATACCTTTATTAATTGAAATTCAGCAATTTAGATACTGAAGACTTAACAATGCACTGTTAACCATGGCAAAAAGAAAGGGTTATAAAAGAAAGTATGCTAATATTATTAATGGAAAAGGAGATAATAAAAGAGGGAAAGGCATTAAAAATAAAAATTTTAAGCTTATTTATGACTGGAGCATTTATATTTCTAATTCAGAGTGTCTATGCTGAAAGCAGCTTTTTAGAAGGAATTGCCAGAGAAATAATTGATAAAGTGGAAGTGGCAATAGTCTTGATTGTCTTTCTTTCAATGATTATTGTTCTTGGATATTTTGTGCGTACAAAAATGCGCTTATCAAAAAACCTTGAAAAAAGCATAAACTGGTTTATTTTGTTCATCATCTTTCAGCTTGCCAACTGGGGATTCCATCTCATGAGAGATGCCGGATTTGGTGGCCATACAAGCTATGAGTATCTCTTAAGCACTGCCTCAATAGTCCCGCTGCTATTGGCAGTAATCAAGCTTCAGGAAAGTAAAGAAAACTACTTGAAAAAGAAATAAAATGACAGGCAATTTTTTCATAATAGGGGCAGGAGTAATGGAATTCATACTTGTTTTTTTAATTTTTATTTACTCTTACAGTTTTCAAAAAAGACTTCAGGAAGGGGATTTTAAGAAAATCTTCATCTTTCTTACAATAGCCCTGGCATTATGGACTTTCTCATCCTTCCTTTATGTCCTTAAGGAATCTCTGACTTTCTTCTACCTGATAAAAGAGATAAGAGAAGTGGGAGAGATTTTGAGATACGTGTCAATTATAACAGGAGCAGTTATGCTTATTATTGTAAGCAAAAAGATGCTTAAGTTTTCAAGAAGCAGCGGTTTTGATGCAGATTAATCTCAAGCCAGGGAAGAGCTATTTTTCCAGCATGGAGATTCCTCCTTCTTTTTTAAACTTAAGAACATTCTCAACAAATCCCTCTATTTTCTGCTCATGGCTTACAATTATCAGCTGATTAACGTTTAACTGCTGCAGCACATCCCTCATTTTATCAAGCTGCTGGTCAGAGAAGCCGTCTGTGGGCTCATCAAGTATAACAATGTCTTTTGTTTTGATTTTGCTAAGGAGAGAATTAATAACCTGGTTAAGAGAGAGCCTGTAAGCAAGCGCGATTGCAGTCCTTTCTCCTCCTGAAAGATATCCGTAATCCAGCTCATAATCCTGCTGTTCAATTATCGGAGTGAAATCCTCGCTAAGCCTTACATTAAAAGAGTCTGACACAAGCATTGAAAACCACTCTGCAAACAATCTTGAAAATTCTGATTTAAGCTTAGCCATAACATTTTTTTCAACAAAAGAGATTACAGGCATGAATTTTTTGGAAAGCCAGTTTTCAAGTTCAGAAAGATAGTCAAGCTCTTTTTTTATTATCTCAGTGCGTCTTATTCTTTCTCTTAATTCATCTATCTGCCTTGAGAAAAGCTCAACCTCCCTTTTTAGCTCTGCAGCTTTTATGTCTGCAATCCTCTCTTCCTTTAATGCTTCTTCAAGCTCTTTTTGCCTTTCCATGAATATGTCATCAAATACAGAAAGCTCAGAAACTGACTTTTCAAGGGTCTCATTATGCTGTTTTAAAAGAGATATGTCTTTTTCAAGAGAGATATTTAGTTTTTCCATCTCAGCAAGCCTTGCCTGTTTTTCCTCAATTCCCTGCAGCTTCACCCTCATTATTTTCAGGCTGTTTACCCTGTCTTCTTTTGAAGCAATTTCTGCTGCAATTTTTCCTGCTCTTTCAGCAATTCCTTTTTTCTCCTCTTCAAGGCTTTCTATTTCCTCTCTGTTTCTGGCAAAATCAGAGTGGGCTTTATTAAGAACATTTGCCCTATAAACAGCATCAATATTCTGAAGGCATGTCGGACAGCTTTCAAGATTAGAAATCTTCTGCTCAAGCCTCCTAATATCCTCGTTTTTAATATTAAGAGAGTTTATCCTGGAGCTTATTTCAAGCTTCATGTCATCAAGCTTTTCTTTTTCTTTTTTCTTAGACAGTATTTCACTTTCAATCTGAGATATTACTGACTCGTCAAACTTCATCTCCTGAAGCTCTTTAATCTGCACCTTAAGCTGCTCCATAAGCTTTTTGTTGCTTGAGATAGAGTCTTCCTTATTGAGTATGCTTATTTTTGTTTTTTCTATCTCCTGCTTAAGCCTCATCTTTTCCTCAACTTTTTTGTAAATTTTCTCCTTATCCTCCTGAACCCTCTTTCTGCTCTCTTTTTTCAGGAAAAGATCTTTTTCTGCTGAAGCAAGAAGAGATTGTTTTTCCCCAATATCTTTTTCCTTTGATGCCAGATTGAGTTTTTCCTGCTCGAGATTCATTGTTATTCCTTCTTTTACCCTCTTTTCCTCTCTTATCTTTGAGATTATTATTGAGGCATTCTCCAAAATCCTTTTATACTTGTCAATTCCAAAAACATGCCTGAGAGTGTTTATTCTTGTTTCTGAATCCTGCAGAATTATCTGCTTCATCTCTTCCTGAGGAGTATACACTGTAAACTTATACAGGATATTCTGCTTTTTTGAGAATTCTTTCGGATAATTTAAAATCTCCAGAACCCTGCTCTTTAATTCAGTCACAGAAAGCTCTTTTTTCTCATTATTAACAGTTATGGAACAATAGTCCTGTGAAACGCTTTTTCCTCTTTTAAGTGTTCTCTCTATAGCCACTTTTTTTCCATCAACCTCGAACTCTATTGAGACCTTTCCTTCTTTTTCCCCGTTTTTTAATAAAGAGGAGCCTCTTTGCCCTGGCTGCAGTCCGAAAAGGGCAAACTCTATTGCCAATAGAACAGATGTTTTCCCTGATCCTATATCTCCTGACAAAAGAGTGGACCCTTCTGGAAAAACTACTTCCTGCTGCTTATAGCTTCTGATATTTTGCAGAGTTATTTTGTTTATTTTCATCTCAAAACCCCAGTATTTTTTTAGCCTCATCAACAAGCCTTTTTTCAAAAATCTCTGTTTTTTCCCCTTCTTGTTTTTCTATTGAAAGCGAACTCATAAGCTGTGGAATAAGCTCATTGAAATCAGAAGGGTTTTTTTCAGAATATACTTTTATTGCCTCTTCCTCCATATTCTCTGTATTTTCAACCTCAACTTCCAGCTCTATTTCTTTTGTTTTCAAGTCATGAGTATTTCTCAGCAGAAAATAGCCTTTTTTTTGCTTCACAAATTCCTCTATCTGCTGGAATTTGATGTCTGAGTTTTTTCCCCTTTCCAGCTCTCCTTTCACTCTTAAAAGAACAATCTTGTCTTCTATGTCTTTTTTGTCAATTTCAGAAATTATGTGTTCTGTTGCTGCAAGAGCGTCACTGATTTCAAATTTCAATTGCAGGACATCCTTAATTTTTAGCTCAATTTTTTTTAGAGACTCTCCAGAAGAGGATCCAGTATCAACAATATAAAAACTCCCGTGTCGGATGTCTTCAAGCTCCTGAAAATTATTCGGAAAAACAGGGCCAGGATAAACAAAATTTTGGTGTTTGAAATCTATATGCAAATGCCCTAAAGCATAATAATCTGCTTTTGGAAGAGAATCTGTTTCTATTGCATCTATTGGGAGAGTGCCTTTTGCCTTGTCTATGGTTGTATGAAGCATGAATATCTTAAACATTCCAGGAGAATCATTAAACTTTATCTTCCTTAAATCCTGCACCTCAAGCCCTGACTTTTTTCCAGGGTATCCGTAAAGAGCAACCCCCTTATGAAGCGTTGGATGAAGTATGATTTCGCTTTCTTTCTCCTCAAAATCCGCCACATTCCTGCAGAATCCCGCTTTTTCCAGAACATCAAGAAAAGTTTTTCCAGAAACAGAATAGTCATGGCTTCCGGCAATTATGAAGCACGGGATGTTTTTCTGGCTGAGTTTCTTGAATTCCCCAAATGTCTCCTTAAGAATCTCTATAGGAGGGTAGGCAGAGTCAAAAAGATCTCCTGCTATCAGAACAAAATCCAGCTTTTCTTCTATGCATATATCTACAGCTTTCCTGAATGACTGGAAGTTTAAATCCCTCAGTGCCTGCGGCTTCCATCCTCCAAGATGAACATCAGAAATGTGCGCAAATCTTACCATCTTTTAATAAACCAAGTTTAGAATAAAAAACCATGAATGCGCGAATATATAAATTTGATTGTGGTTGAGTTGAGTTATTCACTTATTACATGAATAACCATCGCCTTATCTTCTCTTTTTTATAAAACAAAGCTTTTTAAGCTGAAATAACTATTTTCTTTTAATTTAAAATGAGGTTCAGTATTCTTTTTGGAGGAAAAGCCGGACAAGGCCCAAATATCCTGACACATATCCTTGGAGAGGCTCTTGTTAAGCAGGGATATTATGTTTTTTATTCAAGAGATTACCAGTCTTTGATAAGAGGAGGGCATAATTTCAATGTCCTGACTTTTTCTGACAAGCCTGTTTTCAGCAATGATTCAGGAATTGATGTAATTGTTGCGCTTGATGAAAATACAGAAGATATTCATAAGAAAAATTTAAAGAGAGAGGGAATTGTTTTAAACGGCAAGCATGAAAACATGTATTTTGCAGGGCTGTTATTCAAAAGCCTTGGCCTGGATTTCAGGATTCTTGAAGATGAGCTGAAAATACTTAAAAAAAGATTTGATGAGAATATTAAAGAGGCGAAAAAAGGTTATGAGGACGGAAAACAAAATATTAATCTTCCAAAGGCTTCTGGAAAAAAATCTTACTTCATAAATGGCAGCCAGGGAATTGCAGAAGGAGCTGTCAAAGCAGGACTGGACTTGTATTATGCATATCCTATGACTCCTGCAACTCCTGTTTTAGGCGAGCTTGCTCAGAAGCAGGAGAAAGATAATATTCTGGTTCTTGAAATGGAAAATGAGATTTCTGTTATTAATGCCGCAATAGGCTCAGCAATGACTGGCGCAAAGGCAATGGTTGGCACGAGCGGAGGAGGTTTTGACTTAATGACTGAAGCTTTAAGCTTAACTGGAATGGCAGAAGTCCCTCTTGTGGTGTATCTTGCGCAAAGGCCAGGACCAGCAACAGGAGTCCCAACCTATAACGCACAGGGAGATTTAAATATTGCAAGGCATAGCGGGCACGGAGAATTTCCACGTGTTGTTTTGGCTCCTGGAGATCCTAAAGAAGCACAAGAAATTATAAGCCAGGCATTTTATTTCTCTCAAAAATTCAAAATCCCTGCAATTGCCATAAGCGACAAGCATCTTGGAGAGAGCTTTTACACTTTGGCCGACAAGCCAATTATAACAAAATCAAAAAAATCAACTAAATTTAGAAGGTATAACAGCTATGAGAAAAATCCCCAGACAGGCTCTGCTACAGAAGATGCAGAAATTATAAAGGCAAATGTTGAAAAAAGAATAAAAAAAGTATTAGAGATTGGAAAAGAGGCTGAGAAATTTACCCAATACAATGTCTATGGAAAAAAGAATTCAGGAAATGTGATTGTTTCATGGGGCTCAACAAAAGGAGCAATTCTTGATGCAATTAATGAAGGAAATTTGGATTGCAAATTCTTGCAGGTTTTATATATTGAGCCTTTTCCAAAACAGATTAAAAAAGAGCTCGAAAAAGCAGGCAAAATCATTTTAGTTGAGAATAATTCAACAGCACAGCTCTCAGGATTAATTGCTGAAAAAACAGGCATTTTCATAGACGATAGAAATAAAATACTCAGATACGACGGAAGGCCTTTTTTGGCTGATGAGCTCAGGAAGGAAATAAATAAAAAAATAAGGGGAAGATGAAAATAAGAAAAGCCGTTAAAAAAGACCTAAAGGAAATCGGAATGCTGATGAAAAGAGAATTCCAAAAGCCTCCTTTTAACGAAAGAGATTCTATTAACGCTGTCTTAAAGAGCCTGAATTTTTATTTTAAAACAGGCCATATATATGTGGCAGAAAAAGATAGAAGGATCGTTGGAGTTGTAGTGTTTAAAACAGAGCAATACTGGGAAGGCCCTGTAGTTATTATTGAGGATTTGGCAGTAGATGATAAATTCAAAAAACAAGGAGTTGGAAAAGGATTAATGGATTATGTTGAAGATTATGCAAAAAAGAAAAAGTGCAAATCAATATCCTTCTCCACACATAAGAAATCAGATGCAGTTAAATTTTACAAGAAAAAAGGATATAAGCCTGAAAAACATACAATAATCATGAGGAAGGGTTTGAAATGAAATTTATTGATAAAGAGAGATATATGTTTTGGTATGGAATTTTACTTGGCGTTGCTGGAGGAATCATTGGAAATATATTAGTTACTTCTGCATTTAATTTAATTGTAATCAATAGTTTGATTTGGAATGTAATATTTATGTTAATCTCATTTGCAATGCTTATATACTTAATTTTATGGACAAGTAAAAAAATTAAAGGAATTAGAAACTAAAATGAAAAACCCAAAACCCGCAAATCCGCAGAGTGTCAGCACAAGCACAAAGCCAACATGGTGTCCTGGATGCTTTAATTTCCAGATACTTGCAGGCATGAAAAACTTTCTTGCAAATGAGATTAAATCAGGAAAGAAAAAAGATGATTTTGCAATAGTTGCGGGGATAGGGTGCCATGCAAAAATATTTGACTATGTTAATTTAAATGGATTAAATACCCTTCATGGAAGAGTGTTGCCTACTTGTCTGGGAATTAAAGTCGGGAATCCAAACCTGAATGTTTTTGGCTTTTCAGGGGACGGAGATGCTTATGCAGAAGGAATAGAGCATCTGATCCATGCAGCAAGATACAATGCTGACTTTAAATACATAGTGCATGACAACCAGGTTTTTGCCCTTACAGTAGGGCAGCCTACGCCTACAACAGAAACAGGCTTTAAAGATAAAACAACTCCAAGAGGAGTAAAGCTTCATCCAATAAATCCGATAAAGCTGATGCTGGCAAGCGGGGCGACTTTCATTGCAAGGGTTTTTGCAGATGTCAAGCAGATTGAATGGATTTTAAGTGAAGCCATGAAACACAAAGGATTTGCATTTATTGAAGTCCTGCAGCCGTGCATAATCTTTCATCCTGATTCAGGATACAAAAATAAAGTTTATTCTCTTGAAGAAACAGGGCATGACAAAACAAATTTCAATAAAGCATGGAAAAAAGCAGAAGAGTTTGACTATGAAACCATCAGCGAAAAAACAAGAATCCCTACAGGAGTTTTTTACCAAAACCCTGATTCCAAAAACAGGGTTTTTGAGGAGCAGTTTCCACAGCTGGCTGAGCTGAAAAAGAAAAATCTAAGCTGGAAAGACATTAAGAGGTAAAAAAGAAAACCCCTAATGCAAGCAATCAAAATATATTTAAACAAATATTTCTGAAATCCTCTATGAAAGCAAACATCAAATGCATAATTCCAAAGTGCGGTTTTGAAGATAATATACACAGCGAAATAACTAAGTGTCCTAAATGCGGAAATTTGCTTGATGTTGTTTATTCAAATCAGGATGCATCTTCTTTTACAGAGCTGTTTAAACTGAGAAAAAACAACCCTCAAGGAATATTTGATAAAAGCGGCGTATGGAGATTCAGGGAATTGCTTCCTTTTCCCCTGACAGAAGACAATCCTTTTTCAGTTCTTGTATCTTTAGACGGAAAAGAAGGACAGACTTTTCCATTCAGATTAACAGAAGTTGCAAAGTATGTTGGAGTGGACAAAGATAACTTCTATCTGCAGTTTGAAGGAGACAATCCAACAGGCTCCTTTAAGGATAATGGGATGGCAGCGGCATTTACTCATGCAAAGATTATGGGTAAAAATAAAGTTGTCTGTGCTTCAACAGGAAACACTTCTGCATCAATGGCTGCATTCTCTGCAAATGAACTTGGAAAAATGGATGCAATAGTCTTTGTTGGAAATGAGAAAATAGCCATAGGAAAGCTTGCGCAAAGCTTAGAGTACGGAGCAAGAGTAATTCAGATAAATGGGGACTTTGATGATGCTATGAAAAAAGTTTTAGAGATAGGAAAAGAGGAATCCCTCTATCTCATGAACTCTGTCAACCCCTTCAGGCTTGAAGGCCAGAAAACAATCATGTACAGAGTGCTGGAAGGGCTTGGTTGGAGAGCTCCTGACTGGATTGTTGTTCCAGGAGGGAATCTTGGAAACAGCTCTGCATTTGGAAAGGCGCTTTATGAGTTGAGAGAACTGGGAATTATTGAAAGAATTCCAAGAATTGCTGTAATAAATGCAGAAGGAGCAAATACTTTTGACAGGATTGTCAATAAGGAAGGAGTTAAATGGAATAATGGAAATGTTGATTTTGAGCGCATAGAGGGTTTCTATAGAAAAATGGATGAGGAAAACAGAAAGGCCAAAACAATATGCTCTGCAATAGAGATTAACAGGCCTGTTAATTTAACAAAAGCATTAAGGACAATTGAGTGGAGCAACGGAGTTGTAAGGTCAGTTTCCGATGAAGAGGCCCTTGATGCAAAGGCGATTGTCGGAAGAAACGGATTCGGATGCGAGCCTGCAAGTGCAACAGCAATTGCAGGAATCAGGAGGCTAGTGAAGGAAGGGATAATAAAAAAAGATGAAGTAGTTGTAGGGATACTTACAGGACACCAGCTAAAAGACCCGGTTGCAACTATTAACTACCATAAAAACAAAAGCAACAGGTTTGCAAATATTCCCATAGAGGTTGAGAATGATTTAGAGGAGATTAAAAAAGCAATAAAAAAACATAAAGCGCCTTCAAAAAAGACAGAGTATTTATCTTCTTCAGAATAATTAATCTTATATATAAAAAACTTTTTGAGATTGTATGGGAATTAGGAGAAAAATCCTTAGTGCTGCAGCAGCAGGAATTTTCTATTTTAACACTTTCTTAATTTCGTCATGCGCTGTAGAAAATAAAAGGATGCCTGATTTAAGCAATTATCACACAATTACAAAGGTTAAAGACTCTTGCTTCAATGTGTTTAATCCAGATATTGAAATAAGAATGCAATACAACGATGAAAACCGGAAGTTTGCATGGAGTGTGTCAAGAGTGGGAAAAGAAAGACCGTTTGCAATTATATTGGAGGACGGATTTGCTTATTTTGACAATGGCTTAAACAATGGAGCTCCTGAAGATGGCTTTGTTGACTCTGTCAAAGACTTGTATGAAAAACCCTCTCCAAAAATATGCGATTCTATGCCTTGGGACAAAGATTCTGACCTTGAGCGCATGACTGGAGTTAGGTTCCCTGTTTATGTAATAGAAAGAAGATACAGATAAAGCTCTTCAAAAAAAAGCTTCTTTTTTGAGACAATCCTTTTTTTATATCCGTTGAAATCAATTCCTTTAGTCAAGCTGCTTGCAACAAGAAATATGGCTCCCTCTTTTTTAAGGTGCGATTTTGCCTGTTTTAGAAATCTGTTAATTATCTCTCCCCCTTGTTTTCCTCCAGTTGTCGCTAATTTTGAAGTCTCTGGCTCTTGCTCATCTTCTGGAAGATATGGAGGATTAAAGACAATTATGTCAAACTCTCCATTAATGTTCTGAAATAAATCTGACTTAATGCACCTGAACCCCAGTTTCTTGCAGTGTTTAACTGCATCAGGATTTATATCACATGACAAAATATTTTCTTTTATTACTCCTGCATTCAAGGCTGTTTTAAGCTGAATTCCAGAACCAGATCCAATCTCAAAAAACTTCATACAGGGATTTTTTTCCAGGAATTCTGGAATTTGTTTTTTAAGAGCTGATGACAAAAGAAAAGAATCTTCTTCTGGAGCATATATGTCAGTCATTTTAAAGATTTAGATATTTATTTTCAGAGAAATTTGTTTACAAAGCCCATAATCTCTTCTTTATAGAAAAATACCCCTACAAGCACTCCTAAAAGAGTGAGAAGAATAAGGGCAAGAGCAATGGCAATTATGTCTCTCTGCGGCTTTATTGTATTCTCTCCGTAGCTTGAAACATTTTGAGGAGGGATAACGTGCTTTAGAGGCTTAAAGCTTTTGGAATTATTTGCTGGCTGAACTCCTCTTGGCTTTAGAGTATTTATTTGAGACAAAGGCTTCTTTATTCCTCCTGCCTGCTTTAAAGGAGGATTTCTATCCAAAGGCATTCCATTAACTGCCCTCTTTAAAGGATTCAATCCTGAAAGAAGCGATTTCTTCTGCTGCTGGGCAGAATGCTGCATGTGTTGAGCAGTATGATTGAACTGATTTGTTTGGCGCATCTGCAAAGCCCGTGCAGCCTCTTCAATATCTTCTTTTTTATACCCTGCATTATAGAAGCTCATCATAGCTTTCTGAAGAGAGTCTCCTCTCGCCATCGCCAGCTTTAATCCCTCAAGAATATCTTCCATCACCATGTTATCATTAAAGATTATTTTGTTTAAAAATTATTGCTTCTTGTGAATAGTCATAATTTCAATCTTTGTCCGTCCTGCATCAGATGACATTCCTTTCCAACTCTATATCCAAGCTCCCTCGCAAGCTCAATCATTGGAGTTAACTGCTGGGTTGAGCCGTGGGCAGGTATTATATGTTGGGGATTAATCATGTTTATGAAATCCCGAAGGTCTTCTCTCCCTGCATGTCCT
>JALUUW010000069.1 GCA_027021195.1 Candidatus Pacearchaeota archaeon
CATTTTCTCTCCGTCATAGCTTTTGACAATTCCCTGAGTGAAGTATTTTAAAGCAGGCTCGTCAAATTCCAAAAGCCCTATATCTCTCAGAAATTTTGTATAAAATCTTGCATAAATTAGATGTGCTGTTATATGCTCGGGGCCTCCGATATACTGGTCAATTGGGGCCCAATAGTTTGCCTTTTTCTCGTCAAATATCTTTCTGTCGTTTTTTGGGTCGCAATATCTCAAATAATACCATGAAGAATTAACAAAAGTATCCATAGTGTCTGTCTCTCTTTTTGCGTTGCCTTTGCACTTTGGGCATTTAGCTTGAATCCATTTTTCATTTGTTTCAAGAGGGTTTCCTTTCCCAAAACTGACTTTTTTCGGCAATACAACAGGAAGCTCTTTTTCAGAAACAGGAACAATTCCGCAATTACCGCAATAAACAACAGGTATTGGAGTTCCCCAGTATCTCTGCCTGCTTATCAGCCAGTCTTTAAGCTTGTAATTAACAGCTCTTCTGCCTAATTTTTTCTTTTCAAGAAATTTTGTAATTTTCTCTTTGGCTTCTTTGCTGTTCAGGCCGTTAAACTCCCCTGAATTGATTAAAACCCCCTCTCCAGTATAAGCTCCCTCTTCAATACCCCCTCCTTTAATTACTTCTTTAATCTTAATTCCATACTTCTTCGCAAACTCAAAATCCCTCTTATCGTGTGCAGGGACAGCCATAACCATTCCGCTTCCATAGTCAGCCAGAACAAAATTCCCTGCATAAATCGGAACCTTCTCTTTAGTTAAAGGATTGATTGCATAGCTTCCTGTAAAAACCCCTTCTTTTTCCAAATCAGCCTTATCCTTTTCTGAAACAGATTTTATTTTTTTCAAAAACTTTTCAACTTCCTTTTTTTGCTCCTCTGTTACCAGTTCCATCAGCTTTGGATGCTGGGCACTTACTACCATAAAAGTAACCCCAAAAATAGTGTCAGGCCGTGTTGTGAATATCTGCCATTTTTTTCTGGAAACTATTTTATCTAATAATTCAGGAAATTCTTCAGTTCCCATATCTCTCAAGGTAAAATGCCCATGATTTTTGAATTTAATAGGATCAACTCCAAAAGATTCAGAAAAAATCTTCACAGATTCTTTAATACCTTTAGAATCATCATCAGAAACAAAAATAATAATTTCTCCAACATTATTCTTAATAGATTTATTAATTTTAAATTTTAATAAATTATTGAGTGGTTTCCATTCTCCAGAATGAATAATTGCTGGAGCAACTAAGATTAGTTTTTTGATTCTTCTTCCTGTTTCTCCAAGCCACCTAACTAAAAAACCTCCTCCAGAAGAATGTCCGACTAAAATACTCTCTTCACTAATTGGTAATTTTTCCAATTCTTTTTTCCAATTGTTATAAAGGGGTTCCCATGGCTCAGGCATTAAAGGAGTATAACAATTTATCTCTTTTTCTTCCAGTTTTTCTTTTATCCATGGAATCCAATGTTT
Organism: Candidatus Pacearchaeota archaeon; assembly: GCA_027021195.1. Classification (GTDB taxonomy): domain Archaea; phylum Nanobdellota; class Nanobdellia; order Pacearchaeales; family GW2011-AR1; genus JALUUW01. The sequence continues at coordinate 1,492 of JALUUW010000069.1, forward strand.
ATCATAAGTTCTTCTCTTTGGATCCATTGCTTTCTCTTTATTAGAGGGGCTTCCATGAACAATAACAACATTTGAGATTTTGTCATTAGGATTTTTTATCTCAAACTCAATTTCAGTTCCATGGCTTTTTCCAATCCAGTTTTTCTGCATTCTTTTGGCCCTTTGGGGCCAATCAATTTTTTCAAGCCCTTCAAGCAATTCATCTGCATAATCAGTAATCCTGAAAAACCATTGCTCAAGATGCTTAATCTCAACTTCTGTATCCTCATGTCTCCAGCACTTGCCATTTTGCACTTGCTCATTTGCCAAAACAGTCTGGCATTTTGAACACCAGTTTACAGGAGCTTTTTTTCTGTATGCAATGCCTCTTTTCAGCATCTGAAGAAAAATCCACTGGTCCCATTTGTAAAATTTTGGGTCGCTTGTCTTAACTATCCTTGACCAGTCATAGCTCCACCCCATTGCTTTCTGCTGTTTCATAAAATTTGCTATAGAGCTTTTTGTATAATCTTCAGGATGTGTTCCTGCTTTTATTGCGGCATTTTCTGCCGGCAATCCTAAGCTGTCGTATCCAATTGGATAAAGAACATTAAATCCCTGCATTCTTTTGAATCTTGCATAAATATCCCCTAAACTAAACACAAAGGCATGCCCCATATGCAAACCCTCTCCAGAGGGATAAGGAAACATGTCAAGAACATAATATTTTTTTTTCTTTTTGCTCTCTTTCACCTCAAAAATTCTTTCCTTTTCCCAAGCTTTTTGCCACTTTCTTTCTATTTCCTTGAAATTATAACCCATTATCCTAAAATGCCTCAGATGTTTAAATTACTTTTGATTCAATATCCCGATAATACTTCTCTCTTTTTTCTTCTCTCTCTTTTCTATACTCCGTAATCTCTCTTTTAATCTCCTCTGGAAGAAAAACATCATATTTTTTGCTGTCAAGTATTTTGCAAAGGCCGCTCAAAGTAAGCTGTCTCCCGTATCTGTGCCACTTGCCGTCTTCCTTTGGCTTAAGGAGCTGATATGCTTTAAACCTGTTAATGCCTGCTTTATTGTAGATAACTTTTCTAATTTCTTTTTTCATCTTTTTCCATGCTGAATTTAATTGATAGAGAGTCCTCTTAAAGCAACAAAAACAAAACCTGTCTTAAATAAAAGGCAGGCCTTATAATATTAAGACCGCTGCATCTAAAAGAACTCTCGCTACAAAAGCACTTTCCATAACAAAAGGGCTAATAGCAGCATTCATGTCTTTTTATAGCAAAGCATATTTTTAAATATTATTGTTAGTTTATCATATTAATGAAAAAAATCAAGGCATACTTTGTCGGAGGAATTATATCCAGCAACGAGGCAGAGGCAATAGCCCTTTATGAAAAAAGCTGTTTTGGAGAGCCTGAAAAAGAAAGAATTATTTATTCTCTCTATGAGGCGCTGTTTCTTATTGAAAAGAACAAAATAGAGGTTTATTCATTCCAGAACAAAAAAATATCTGAGAAAGACTTCCTGAAAAAATCCCAGAGAATTGATAAAAAGTTTATGATAAAGTACAGAGTGTTCAGAGACTTAAGAGAAAAAGGGCATATTGTGAAAACAGCCCTAAAGTTCGGTGCAGAATTCAGGGTTTATGAAAAAGGGGCAAGACCCGGAAAAAAGCATGCAAAATGGATTGTTTTCACAGATCACGAGGCTGGAAAAGTGACATGGCATGAGTTTGCTGCAAAAAACAGAGTCGCGCACAGCACAAGAAAAAAGCTTCTTTTAGCCATTGTGGATGAAGAAGGAGATGTCTCTTACTATGAAGTCGGCTGGATAAGGCCCTGAATAAAAAACATCCAAATATTTATAATCTATTCACTTTTATTCAAGGTATGCCGACACAAGACACTTCGCAAATAAAGGAAAAAATAATTTTAACAATCAAAAAAAGAGGGCCAAGTTTGCCTGTTCATATTGCAAAAGAAACAGGAATGAGCATTCTCTTCACATCTGCTTTTCTTTCTGAGCTGCTTTCTGAAAAAAAGATAAAAATAAGCAATATGAAAGTCGGAAGCTCTCCAATCTACTTTATCCAGGGACAGGAGCCGATGATTGAAAAGTTTGCAGAGCATCTCAAAAGCAGGGAAAAAGATGCGTTCAATCTCCTGAAAGAAAAAAAGTTTCTCAGAGACGATGAGCAGGAGCCTGCAATAAGGGTTGCATTGAGATCAATCAAAGACTTTGCTGTCCCTTTCAAAAAAGAAGATAAAGTTTTCTGGAGATATTTCACAATACCCGAGTCTGAATTAGAGTTAAAAAAACCAGAAATAGAAAAGATTGAAAAAAAACAGCAAGAGACTTCTCCAAAAAAAGAAAACGAATTAAAAGAAAAAAAGGGAGAAGAACTGAATATTTTTGATAAAGAAAAGATAAAAGAAGGAAAATCTGGGCAAAAGGGCAGGAAAAGACAGCTAAAAAAGCCCGCTAAGAAGAAAAACGAGAAATTCTTTAACAAGGTAAAGGAGTTTTTATCTAAGAAATCAATTGAAATATCTGACATTGAGGGATTTAGCAAAAGCAATCTTATACTTAAGGTAAGGTATTCCGGAAAAGAGCAGCTGCTTGTTGCATACAATAAAAAAAGAATAAATGAGGCTGATTTGATTAAAGCTAACAAAAAGGCTTTAGAGATGGGTCTTCCATACATTACCCTTTCTCTGGGAGATGCTCCAAAAAAGCTGAATGAGATGATAGGGGCAGTAAGAAATCTCTCTGAAATGCACAAACTTGAATAAAAATCTTTAAAAACCCTTAATCAGACAATTAAACATGGGAAAAATAAAGTCAAAACTGATAAAAAGAACTGCAAACGCTTTGCTAAAGAAAGGCATAGAATTTACTGAAGATTTCGAAAAAAATAAAAAAGTGCTTGGGAACACTATGCCAAGCAAAAAAATAAGAAATCAGATAGCAGGATTTTTGGCAAGAGTAAAAAAACAGGAGAGAATATATCAGTCTAAACTCTTAAAAAATACTCAAAATTAATTAAATAAAGCAACAAATAAAGATGACAGACAACAAACAAGAAGTCCAAAATGAACCTGAAAAAGAGATGACAACTGGCGAAGGCTCTCAGGAAGACAACGTCGTCTTCATAGGGACAAAGCCTTTTATGAACTACCTTACAAGTGTAATTATGCAGTTTACCATCAAGAAGAGAGGGGAAGTGACAATAAAGGCAAGAGGGAAGTTCATAAACAAAGCTGTTGATGTTGCAGAAGTTGTCAGAAGGAGGTTTCAGGGAGAGCAGGAAATAGGAGTTGGTGATATAAAGATTGACAGCGAAGAATTCAAGGACTCAAAAGGAAAAGATATCAAAGTGTCTACAATAGAGATAACTCTGAAAAAGAAATAACTCCCTGGCAAGATTTCTTAATTTTTTTATTTATATTTTTTATATATTTTTGTTAGTTTTGATGGAAATGGTGCATGTTTACAAAAGAAGAATAATCCATGCAACCTCAAGACTTTTAAATCAAATATAACTTCTAATTCCGGCTGCATAGCTCAGTTGGAAGAGCGCAAGTCTCATGAGCTTGAGGTCCTGGGTTCGACTCCCAGTGCAGCCACTCTCAACCACAATAATTCTTTTAAAGAAAGCTGAATATTGGTCGTAATGATAAACCTCATGGAAAGCCGCAGGATTTTTCCAGCGGCGATGCTTGTTTTAATAACTGCAGAAATATTTTATTTCTCAAGCATTAGTGGATCTAAAGAGCCAGGAAGTATTGGTCTTGCATCAGTTGCATACCATTTCACAGTATTTTTCTTATTCAGTTTTTTTCTTTTTGCACTTGTAAAGGGAAAAAATCCTGTAAAAGCAAAACATATGCTTTTAGTGGCAGGAATATCTGTGGCCCATGCCATTCTTGATGAAATCCACCAAATGTTTGTCCCATTCAGGGATGCTGGAATAAATGATGTTTTAACAAACACTCTCGGAATATTCTCTTCAATGATTCTGTATATTTATATCTCTTTTAAAAAAGACAAAATCACCCAACAACCCTGACCCCATCCCCTTTTTTTCTTGGAAGAATGTGAAAATGGACATGCTTCACAACCTGCCCTGCTGCTTCAAAATTGTTGCTGACAACATTAAACCCCTCTGAATTATGCTTTTCAACCAGCATGGCTGCTGTTTTTTTTATGCAATCCAAAAGCTCTGTTCCAAGGCTTGACGGCATATCAAGGATTGTTTCAAAATGCCTTTTTGAAATAACCAGTGAATGTCCCTCTACTTTCGGATTGGCATCAGATATGGAAAAAAAGTTGTCATTCTCATAAATCCTTTCTGCAGCTATTTCATTATTGGAGATTTTACAAAAGATGCATTCTTGATTTCCCATAAAAAAATAAAAGAGAAGAAGTTTAAAAATATATTGAATAAAATAAATTAGAAACTAAAAGCAACAAGATGAAAAAATAAAAGAAGACCTTATCTTCTTTTCTTCTTCGTAGTTTTTTTCTTGGAAGTCTTTTTCTTTGCTGTCTTCTTTTTAACGGCTTTTCTCTTTGTTGTCTTTTTCTTTACAGACTTCCTTTTTGTTGTCTTCTTTCTTGTAGCTTTTTTCTTTGTAGCTTTTTTCTTTGCCATCTTAACAACCTCTTTTAATTATTTATTATAGGAATTAATTATTTAAAAACTCTTCGGTAAGTCGCAAGAATCCTTAAAAGGATCAAAAAAAGGTTTTATTTTTCCGACGGCAAAAAAACATCATGCTACTCAGCAAGGCCATCTTGTTTTTTTTCAAGAAAAATTGTTTGTGTAGGAAATGCCATTGATATTTTTTCTTTTTCAAATCTCTCTTTTATCTTAAAATTTATCTCCTGTTGTATATCCATAAACTTGTTGTAATCATTGCTGTTCACATAATAAACAACCTCGTAATTAAGGCTGAAATCTCCAAACTCCTTAAAATGGACTCTGTCAAGCTCTGCATCACCTATGTTTTTAATTATTTCCTGAATTATTTTATTTATCTTCTTCAGCTTTTGAAGAGATGTGGAATACTCAACTCCAAATTTAAATGCCACTCTGCGCTTCTTCATTTTTTTATAATTATTAATCCTTGCACTCATAAGATCGCTGTTAGACATTACTATCTCCTGCCCTCCCAAAGCCTGAATCCTCGTTGTTTTTATTCCAATGAACTTGACAACACCCATGTCTTCCCCTACAATGATAAAATCCCCTTCCTTGAAAGGCTTGTCAAAGTAAATTGCAAAAGCGCTGAACAAATCTCCAAGAATGCTCTGGAGAGCAAGAGCAATAGCAATCCCCCCTATTCCAAGGCTTGCGATTAAAGGGGTTATATCAACTCCAAAAGCTGAAAGAACCATGAGAAACGCAATAGCCCAGACAGCAACCATTGCAATAATTCTGAGGACATGAATCATTGATTCCCCTTCTGCACTGCTTTCCCTCCTCTTTTTTTCAACATAAACATCAAAAAAGTGATTTATTATTCTTAAAACTCCCCGAGACACATAGTATGCAATAAATAGAACAAGAACATACCAAAGCGCTCTGCTGAAGGCTTCTGGAAGCAGGAGGAATTTCATTGAAATGTAAAATGAAAGATAAACATAAAACGGCCAGTGGATTTCTTTAAAAAAATCTACAAGAACATCATCGAAACTCATCTTTGTTTTTCTTGACACTTTTCTGAGGATGCGAAGAATGTAAAAGTCAAAAACTTTAAATCCGGCAACCAATAAAAGAAAGGCGCTTGCTGCAATGATATATTCTTTTGAGATGTTCAGATTTCCGATTAGAGTATTTGCAAAATAAAAAACACCTCCCATGTTGCTTTAACAAAAATATTATTTTTATATCTTTCCACAAGGACTGGCATTCGGGAGTGAAAGAAAAAACAAAAATAAATAAAAAGCCAAGCTGTTTAAGAATCAAGGGGCCCATGGTTTAGTGGAAGAACGCTTGGCTGGCAGTCAAGAGGCCCGAGTTCGATTCTCGGTGGGTCCATGAATATTTGTTATCTTTTTATTTTGTCTTTCCATACCTGCCTGTCACTCTTTAAGCTTCCCTGCTTTTTCAAACTCAATCTCCCTATTGATTAATTTTTTTATAGTATCTTTAAGCTCTGAAACCTTAACTCTTATCTGCTTTTCAGAATCTCTGTCCCTGACTGTAACATCATTATTTGGAATTGAATCATAGTCTATTGTTACAGCATAAGGTGTTCCTGCCGTTGCGCTTCTTAAATACCTTCTTCCTATACTCCCTGAGACATCATAATCAACAACAAACTCTTTTTCAAGAAGCTCCTTGACTTTCAGTCCTATGTTTGTTAATTCGGGTTTTTTCATTAAGGGGAAAACAGAAACATCCATAGGAGCCATGTGATAAGGGATTTTAAACATTGTTTTCCCTTCCCCAATATCCTTTTTTTCATAAAAAATGTCAATCAGTGCATAAGTAGGCCTGTCTGTTCCAAAAGCAATTTCAAGAACATGGGGCACAAATCTCTCTCCATTCTCTCTTACTGCTTCAAGCCTTACATTTGAAAATTTTGAGTGTTGCTTTAAATCATAATCTGTCCTGTCATGAACTCCGCAAACTTCAGTCCAGCCGTAATTATTCAGCCTGACCTCAATATCCCATGCGTCTTCAGCATAGAACGCCTTTTCATCAGGATGATGCTGCCTTAGTCTTATTCTTTCTTTCGGAATCCCAAACATGGCAAACTGCTGATAAGCAAGCCAGATGCACCATCCGTATGCCTGGCTTTTAATGACTCCCTTGTTCAAAGCCTCTTCAATGCTTATTGGCTTTAATTCCTCATTTTTTTCTTGTGATTTGTAATCCCAAAAAGGCAGTTTCTCGTTTTTTACTCCTTCATACTTTTCCCATTTGTTTTTTTCAAGAGGGTCAATGAAAATCTGTCCTTCTGCCTGTGTAAATTCACGGCCTCTTAAAACATGCTGCCTCGGAGAAATCTCGTTTCTGTAAGCCTTTCCAATCTGAAAAACACCAAAAGGAAGCTTTTTTCTGAAATAATTATAAAACCTCGTAAAAGGAAGATAAGTCACTGTTGCTGTTTCTGGCCTTAAAGATGCCTCCTGTCCTGCAACAATGGTTTTCATCATCAAGCTCTGGAAATTTATTGACTTTTCAAACTCTCCTTTACAACTCGGGCACTTAATCCCTTTTTCGCTGATAAATTTAAGGATCTTTTCGTTTGAGAAGGAATCTGCAGCAACGTCATAATTCTCCTCAATCAGCTTGTCTGCTCTGAAAACAGCACTGCATTTCGAGCATTTGATTATCCTGTCTTTAAAAGTATCAAGATGGCCAGAAGCTTTCCATACAATGTCAGGAAGAACAGTGGGGCCTTCTATTTCCCTAAAGCCATGGGAATTAAACACCTTTCTTACAGAATTCTCAACCTTATTTTTTAGAAGCTTTCCCAAGGGGCCATAAGTGTAAAATCCTGCCAGTCCCCCGTAAATCTCAGGACTTGGCCCCCATACCAGCCCAGCCTCATGAATAAAGCTTAAAAATTCTTTTTCCTCTTTTGAAACAGCCTCCTGCTGCTTTTTATAGGATTTCATTTCTTCTTGCTCATTTCTTTTTTCTTTTTTCTCTGCTTTTTCTTTATTCATTTTTTTCTCATCTTCTTTTCTCTTCTTTTCCGGATTGATAAACTTTCCTTCCTTGATTCTTTTTTTTATCTCTTTTGCTTTTTTCTCTGCTTCTTTTTTTGTTTTGCCAAGATAAGCAAGAGTTTTTGTTTTTACTTTTCCTGTTTCAGGATCTCTCTTATTTTCATTAAGATAATAATAATCCTTGTTTCTGATTGTTTTTTTGACAATAAAAGCCATCTTAATATCTCAAAACAATATTAGGCACTACCAGAATTATTTAAAGCTTTCCAAACTTCAGTCATGCTGAATCCTTTAACAGCCTTTTCAGCTTCAAAAGCAGGACTGGCAAGAGCCGTCTTTTTTTCAAGGTTTATTGTTAATTATCTGCAGAAATTTCCATTCTTCCAGTATTGTGCACTACTTTTTCTTTCCTCCTAATTGTTTTCTTTTTTTAATTTCCTCGCTCTCAAGGCTTTTTAATTCTCTTTCATAATAATGAACAAGTTCATCATCTCCATAATCGGCAGCTTCTTTTAATTTTTCTTCATGAATCTTAATCTGCCTTTCAAGTGATTCAATTCCTTTTTTTAATCTTTTTTTTCGTTTCATTTTCCAGTTTTTTTGAATAGTTCTTGACAATATTCACTAATTCCAAGACTTCTTTTTTTGATATGTCTTCAGAAACTTTTTTATTTTCCCTTACCAGCCGATATATCCTGTAGAATTTGCGGATTTTGTCTTTGCCTAATCCATAGCTGATTAAGACTCTTTCCACCCTTTTATTGTAAAAAAGGTTGTTGTTTAAAAGAGACTCAATCATATAACATATTCTCACCCTCATAATCAAAGAATAGATATGGGAAGGAGAGATTTCCTCATCATTTATTTCTATGAATTCTTCTATTATTTTAACAATTCTTTTAATGTCGTCAAAATTCCACTTAAATTTCTTAAAATCAAGAGGAAGATTTTTTAATTCCTCTATAATTAAAGGATTGAGAAATGTTTTTGCCTCTTTTAAAACAGGCATTATTAATACCGGAAAATTGGCTATTGATTTTCTTAAGCCCTCCAAGGTCATTACCCTGACATCCATTCCAGATAAGGCCTCTTTTATCCTCTTGTCTTTTTCTTTTGCAATAACAAGTATATCTATATCCGAGCCTGTTTCCTGCTCATTTCTTGCGTAACTGCCATAAATATACACTCCAATTAGATTAGGCATAAATTCAATTAAATTATAAAGAACTCTCTTCCTTATATCATCAATTCCTTCAGGAAGCGTGACTAAAACTTCCATTCCAATATATTCTTTTGGAACATAAACAGCTGCTCCATTGCCAATTCCAACAGCTTTTTTCAGTAATTTCATAGTATATACATGTATATACACTATTTAAAGATTTTGAGTTCATCTTAAGTCTTTCTGAAAAATCACCTCAATTTGGTGTTGTGAATAAAGAGGCTCTTTTCCGATAATCTTAAAGCCCCTATTAACAAGGAACTTCATTATTAAGGTATTGTCCTCATTAGCATCTACTTGAATTTTACTGAATTTATTTTCCAGTGCATATTTCTCTACAGAAGAGTATAACAAGGTTCCGATTCCTTTATTCCGGAAATAGTCAGAAACTCTGAAATTCTTTATTTCCAGAATATTCTTATTCTTTTTATGCCTTTGAAAAATGATGCTTCCAACAATGTTCCCGCTCACTTTTACGTAAAAAGCCTTTTTATAGCCAGATATCAGCTCTGTTCTGCATTTATCAACCCATGCAGAATAATCAGGATAATTTAAATTAAAGCCCCTTATATAATTAAAGACCTCATTAATCTCTTTATTGGAATCTGCTGATTTTAATTTCATTCTATCTTACCTTTAAACTCCCAAAAGCCTAAATTTCCCCTGCAGGAAACAGGCTTTATTCGCTTAACATCTGCTAAAACAAAGCCATAGTTTCCCCAGCCATCTGAGGCAAGGTGTAATTTCGCATCCTTTTTATGCTCTTCTTTATTTTGATATTTTTTAACTCCAACTAGCCTTGCTTTGCCTAAGATGAATCCGCACGGCAAATCATCAAACCCAAATCTTCTCATTGCATTTTTATCGGGAATCTTGGATGCATGAATTAAAAACTCCCCTCTGAACAGAGTATTCCATTTTCTTAACTCTATTTTCTTTTTTCCCTGAAGAATCAGTTCTGCAAATGGCTGTTTTATAGATAAGGCTTTCATTTTAAAAAAGCAGAGGGCGGGACTCGAACCTGAAAACCCCCTGCGGGTTTTCTATCCTGCATCCTTTCTTCGCCCCCTCGCAAAGCGGAGGGCGGGACTCGAACCCGCGAAATTTCGCTCTGCAGGCGAACGCAGTAGCCGCTGTGCCACCTCCGCATATAATAATAAAAAGGGTTTGGCTTTTAAATCTTCGCAAAAAGGGTTAACTATTTTTTGACAAGAATTTTTTATAAACAGATTTCAGCATTCTTCTTGCTGCCGGTTCTTCAAGATAAACAGCATCATGAGGGCAAACTTCAATGCAGCAAAGGCAGCTAATGCATTTCCCATGAGTGCATTTTGGCCACGGACCAAGATTAATTGCGTTAACAGGGCATTTTTTTTCACATAAATGGCACTGTTTGCATTTATCGTAGTTAAATTTTATTTTTGGCTGCGGAATGAATCTCTGCAGAAGAGGTAAAAAGGGAATCATAGAAATTTTTGGCTTTGCAAAATTTAACCTTGTGTTTTTAGCATCCCCTGTGACTTCAATAGTCTCTTTTTTTATTCCTGAAAATTTGTTTGTATAAATTGAGTAAGGATCAAACCCTATAATCTCAGATGCAACAATATCTGCTGCAGAGGCATTTTTGCTCATTACAAGAATCTCGCTTTTAACAGGCCTTCCTGAAAGAGCAGGCCCTTCTCCCTCCATTCCAACGATTCCATCAATAATATTAAGTTCAGGATTAATTTTTCTTGAAACATTGAAAAGCATTTTTGAGAATTCTTTTGGAGAGGGGAACTCTTTATGGAACCTGCTTTTCAGCTGCCCGGGAACACATCCATAAAGATTTTTTGTGCATAGTGTAACTTGAGTCAGGCCGTGTGTTTTAAGCTTCGCAACATTTATAATTAAATCAGCATCAAAAAGAATCTTAGGAAGGGGGATTTTAAGGGGTTTTTTGGTCTTCAACCCTTCAATCTCTATGAATAATTTTTCCTGATTTTCAAAATTAATTATTTCCCCATACTTTGAAAGCTTTGCAATTCCAGAAACTGCAAAACTCTTGTCTGTGCTATTTGAAGAGCTCTCTCCAATATAAATCTCAAATTTGTGTTTTTTTAAAATCCTGCATAATTCTTCCAAAACAACAGGATGGGTTGTTATTGCCTTTTCAGGCTTGTGTGGAGCAAGAATATTCGGCTTTATCAAAATCTTTGAGCCTGGTTTTAAAGAGTTAAAACTAAATCCAATATTATTAAAGCATGAAAGCAAAGCCTCCCTTACTTTCTTAGAACTATAAGAAGAGCATTTAACAACACTTACTTTGTACTTTTTCATTTTAGATGCAAATAATGTTTAAGGCATGCCCTGACAGTCCTGAAAATCTGTTCTGGATTTTAGTACCACAAAAACTCTGCCTCGCCTTCGCTCAGGTTAGAGTAAAGTTTTTGTGAGTATAATATTAATTTATCCAATAATCTTAATCCTTAAATGCTACAAAACATTTTATCGGTTTATAATTGCCTTCCCTAATTTGATAAGCTCCTGCTAAAAGCCTATGAAGTCCGTCTAAAAAAACAAAACTTCCTTGCCTGTATTTTGCCTTCGGGTAGCCGTATAAATTGTTTGGCTTTTCTGCTGCAAGATAAATATGCCCGGGAATCTTTTTTTTATATTTGTTAAGTATCTTTACACATTCAGGACATTTTTCCTTATATTCTTTACCAAAGCTGATTATCCTATCAATCACTTCCTTAATTGTTGAACCATTTGAAAAGGAAATTTCAATTTCCCCATGTTGATGCCTTAAAATCAGTGTTTTCAATAAAATTTCCTTAGGAATCTTTGCTTTAATCCATTTTCCAAGATTTTTGTTAGTTGCTTCTAAAACTTCCATTACTAATTTTCCATGTTTAGTATTCAAATTGTTTTCTTTTCTAAAAGATTCCTTAACATCATCAAATGAGATTTTTTTAACATCTATAAGCTTTTTCAACAAAAGATTTTGCGATCCCATTATTCTTTTTGCCTGACTTTTAATTTGTCTGGTAGATGAGAAGTTTCATTAATATATAAAATTCTAAACCTCTTTTTTTCCGGATTTTTATCAATCAAATTGACTCCTGTAGGATTTTGAATAAAATTTGCCTTACTAGGATCGATTTTCAGAAACATGCTCAATAGAATTCTATTAACAATACCGCTGCTTGACACCAAGATATTTCCTTTTTCTTTTATTAACCTATTATAAACTTTTTTTATATTTTTTATTTCTTTTTTATGTTTTCTTGGAAATTCTTTTACGCCTCCTTTAACTTCTCTTAATCCCGGTTCGTAAATAACTGGAAGTTTAATTTTCTTATTAATTATTTCAGTAGTTTGCTTACATCTATCTAAATCACTTGAGTAAATTTTATTGAATTTTATTTTTCCTAATCTCTTTGCCAATAATTTTACTTGTTTAATCCCTCTTTTTGATAAAGATTTTCCTTCGCTGTCTTTTTCCCCGTGTCTTATTAAGTATACGTTCAATCTCATTTTTACACCAATTCTTGAAATGCCCCCGACAGGATTCGAACCTGCGACCTACTGCTCTCTCCGGCATAAGGAGGTGCGGAACCTCGGTTCTGCTTAGAAGGCAGTCGCTCTATCCAGGCTGAGCTACAGGGGCTCATGATTATAATCATAATTAAGTATTTAAAATGTTTCTGTTTCAAATAGAGCAGTTAAACAATAAAGCTCTCAAAATCTCTAACCAATACAGAATTCTTGAAAACTTTTTTTGCCTCGTAAAGAAGTTTTTTCATATCTTTTTTATATCTCTGGCTTGTATGGGTTAAAATAAGTTTCTTGGCTTTGGCCTTTTTTGCTATCTGTGCAGCCTGTTTTGAAGTCAGATGATTGTATTCTTTTGCCCTGTCATCAAATTCTGAACTGAAAGTTGATTCGCAGATAAGAAGGTCTGAGTTCTTAACAAAAGGCACAATCTTCTTGTTCATTGACGTATCTAAAACAAAGGAAATTTTCTTATCATGCTCTTTAAATGTAAAATCTTTTGCAAGATACTTTTTACCATTATATAAGATATCCTTTCCGTCTTTAAGCTTCTTAAGAAGAGGGGAAGAAGGAAGCTCTGATTTTTTCAATTTTTCTTTATTAATCCTTATCTGTTCTTTTCTGACAAAGGCATAAGCATTGCAGGGAACTCCGTGAGTCATTTTCTCTGATTCAATGTAAAACTCAGGAGTATCAATAAATTTCCTGTTTTTGTCAATCTCAAATACCTTTATAGGAAATTTCTCAACAAAGATGAAAGTGTTAAAAATAGCATTCATGAATTTTTTTGTTCCCTTTGGCCCGTAAACCATAAGAGTTTTATTGTATCCGCTTAATGCAAGTGTCTGGAGCATCCCAGGAATTCCCAGAACATGGTCTCCGTGCCAGTGGGTTATTAAGAGTCTTGTTATTTTGCAAGGATTCAAATTAGCTTTTCTGAACTGTCTCTGTGTTCCCTCTCCGCAATCTACAAGAATATGCTCTTCCTTATAATTCAAAAGAATAGAAGTATGGTTTCTGTCAGAAGTTGGAATTGAATCTGAAGTTCCTAAAAAAGTTATTTTGATTTTTTCTGCCATAAAACAAAAAGCAGAAATACATTTATATAACTTCCCAAATAACTGTAAAAACCCCTAAAAAATCAGTGTCTAAATGCAGCCTCACTCTTTTTTCAGAGCTGTTGATGCAGGAGAAATAAAAATTATTGTATCTCCTCTTAAAAAAGTAAGCCCAATATTTCTCTTTATCTCATTGTTTTGCATCTCTTTGGTGTTATCCAATACAAGATTTATGTGGATATCAAAGGCAAGCAAAGTCCCTACAAACTGCTTGTCTCCTTTCAGGTGCACAAGAACTTCTTTGTTCTTTGAGTTGTTCAGCAAATCAAGAGGTCTTTCAATTCCGTTAACCATAAAATCTACCTTGCAAGTTTTTATTTAAATCTTGTGGTAAAAAAATCTCTGACTTCTTCACCATGATTTAAATTTGCATAGTTGATTTATAAATATTTCGCAGATGCGGAACATAAGTCAATTTGGCAGACAAGGAAATCGAGAAAACAGAAAGTTATTTAAACAAAAAACCAGCTCAATAAATATGAAAAAAGGAAGAAAAATATCCGGCGGAAAGTATCTGAAAAGAAGGAAAAAGAAAATGTATGAATTAGCCGGGCAAAAAAGAATCGTAAAGCTTGGAGACCGGGAAAAAAGAAAAAAGAAGAGAACGAGAGGAGGAAATGAAAAAGAATTCCTTCTGATAGCAAAATTTGTGAATGTTCAGAAGAAAGACGAGAAAACAAAAACAGTAAAGGCAAAAAAAACAGAAATAAAAAATGTCCTTGAAACTCCTTCAAACAGGTTCCTCGCAAGACAGAACATAATTACAAAAGGGACAATTGTTGAAACAGAACTCGGAAAAGTAAAAATAACAAGCAGGCCGAGCCAAGAAGGAGTTGTAAACGGGATTTTAGTTGAATAATTTCTGGAGCAGATAGTTTGAATCATTTAATCTCTTTTCTCAATTCTTGGAACAAATGTCTCTTAAATATTTTTAAAATTTTACCATTCCTCAGTGCAATAAAAAACAAAAGATTTATAAAGGATGATTTACACAGTTTATTTATAAGTTTTACGCTAAATTTATAAATTCTAAGTAAAATACAGCAAACATTTAAAAATGGCTTATGTAAGAAAATGCCCTGAATGCGGAAGCATAAATCTCACTTATGATGCCCACTTGGGAGAGGTCATATGCAATGACTGCGGTCTTGTTGTTGAAGAAAAGATGGTTGACACAGGAATTGACCTCGCAGGAAAATTTGACAAGACTGAAAAAAAAGGGAGAGGAGGGGCTCCTATAAGCATGCAAAAATTTGATAAGGGGCTTACTACGAATGTAGGAGAAATTTCAGACATCTACAAACTGGAGGCTGGCCAGACAAGGAAATTCCTGAGGCTTAAAAAATGGCAGGAGAGAGTGTCTACAAGCATCGAAAGAAATCTAAGGATTGCCATGGCAGAGCTGAGAGTTATCTCATCTTATCTTAATCTTCCCAATGTTGTCAGGGACGAGGCTGCAAGAATCTACAACTATGTCCTGCAGAGAGGCCTTGTGAGAGGAAGGAGCATGGAATCAGTTATTGCTGCATGCCTGTACACTGCATGCAGGTCATACAACATTCCAAGAACTCTTGATGAAATGGCAACTGCATCAGATGTTGAAAGAAAAGAGATTGGAAGAACTTACAGATTTATCATAAGAAAGCTTGGAATCAAAATAAAGCAAAGCTCTCCAAAGGATTACATATCAAGATTCTCATCTGTCTTAAAGCTCTCTCCAAAGACCCAGAATGACGCCCTGAAAGTCTTAAAACAGGCAGAAAAAGTTGAATTAACTTCAGGAAGAGGCCCTGCAGGAATAGCTGCAGCAGCCCTGTATGTTGCTGCATTAATGAATGATGAAAAGAAAACTCAAAGAGAGGTTGCAGATATTGCAGGAATAACAGAAGTGACAATAAGGAACCGTTATAAAGAGCTTATAGAGAAACTCAATCTTGAGGAAAAAATAAAGCAGAAAGAAAACGAGTTAAGAAAAAAGAAGCAATAAGGCTTCTGTAAATTCATTCTGTTTTTTGCTTTAAAGCCAACATTAATTCTTTTCTCTTCAGATAAAAATTGCTTGCAAAAAGGAACAATAAATAAAGCCCAGAAAGCAAAATGCCTAAGGCAGCAAAAAAACTGCCTTTTAAAAAATTTGCGAGAGCCCGGAAATATAATACCATAATTATAAAAACAAGCACAGCAAGAAAGATTATTCTGTCTGATATTTTTAGGCTCATTTTAACAAGCAGAATACAAAGGAATCGAGGATTTTTAAGCATATATGAGATAGGCTTAAGCAGATATCTTCCAGCCTGTATAATCCAAACCACTTAAAGCGAATTGTAAAGCTTTTTATACCTTTAGATGATTTAAATTTCGTGCGGGGATGCCGGAGCGGTCAAACGGGACAGGCTTAGGCGAGGAAGCTCGCGAGAGACAATTTGTCTCATCTATAACGCGGGCGAGCTTCGGAGACACCTGTTAGCTTAGTGCTTACCTAGGTTCGAATCCTAGTCCCCGCATAAGGATTCGTGGATGCAGGATTCTAAAAACCCGCAAGTGGTTTTTATTCGGATCCTAGTCCCCACATCAAAAAAGCAAATCAAGTCCTTAAACTATTCCTCTCTGATTTTCAAGGTTATTTTTCTTTTTTCAGACGAAGATATTTTGCCATCTTTAAGGCAATAAACTCTTGACACATAATACTCGCCCTCAGGAAGTTTTCCCAAGTCTAACTTATTTCCTTTAAAAGGACGCGCGTCTTTAAAAGGAGTATCCTGAGAAATCCACTTATCATTAATATAAACTGTAGCCTGAACTGAATCACAGTCATGATTCACTACAAAAGAAATATCGTCATTAGTTGCAGCTTCTGTCTGGAAACCCCTCTTCCCATTAACTACAAACCCAAAAGAGTTTATCTTGTATGTTTTTTGTTCTTTTGGCGAAGAAGAGGAAGTTTCTTCTGCAGAGTCTTCAGCAGATTTATCTCCAGTTAATTTTCTGTACCCATTCATAACATTTTCAACATAATCATCATCTCCTCCAGAATCCCATCCATTATAGGCTCTCAAAGCAGCATCCCATTCAGAATAGTATTTATTAGATGGGGAATAATGGTATTCGCATTTTCCAGACTCGCACCTGGATTCTTCATTGCTATTAAATGGATTTTTACAATCTGAATCTCTTAAGCAGGAATGGCTAAAGCTCTTATACTTATTCTTTAAAATTCTAATCCCGCATTCTATGTTCCTTTTGGAATTTTCTTTGCCTGATTTGAATTCATCAAAATCGCCTAAGCCAGAACAAACTTCCTCTGCACTCTTTTGTTCAATCTGCATCAATCCATAAGAGTTTTCATTTTCAGCATCAGGATTGCAGTTGCTTTCCTGCACCATAACAGCCATAGCTAAATAAGGGTCAACCCCGTTCTTCTTGGCAGAATCATAAACATCTCCTGCATACTCTCCGCAATTGTTTTTATAGGAGATTATCTTCTCAACAAACTTTGCTCTGCTATCTTTCCTCTCATTTGATGCAGAAGGTTTTTCAGCATCTCTGCCATCTACCTCACCAAACTCTTTTTTAAGGGCAAGATTCATATAAGCATCTCCTCTCTTTAAGTAAAGATATGCTTTCTCTTTATTTAAAAATGCCTTTCCAATAAGCTCCTCTGTAATGTAGTCTGTTATTTCTGAATCTTTCATTTTTTCAATTTCCTCTTTCACTTTTCCAAAGTCAAGATAATTTCCTTCTTCTTTTAATTTTTCAATAGCATCCTTGCTGACTTTGTCCAAGGTTTCATTTGTGATTCCTGCTGACTGGATAATGTCTTTTACAGTATTTGTATCAAGCCAGCACCTCATTTTCTTGTTTCCGCAATATCCCACATCCACCCATCTGCTGTTTTCCCCTCCGTCATAAGGGTCAGTTGCTTTTCCAGGACTTTCAGTTGAGCAGACTCTTGTAATTCCTCTGCTGTAAAGTGCAGGATTCATCGCTTCCTGAGCTCCTTCCTGGAGATTCGGGGTAACAAAGCTGTAAAGGCTTGAGCTTCCTGCGATGCACTCTTTCTCTGTCTTTATGCCCGTTTTTGATGCCTGCTCTTTCATATACCTGTCCTTGACATAATCAACTGCAAAAGAGGTTGAAGCCTGCTTAAATCCGCACTCTTCCCTGCCATTAACATTTATGCACAACTCCTGATATCCTGAAACAGCAGTAAACTCTTTTGTCTGAGAAGCATATTCTCCTCTTGGAATATACCCTGTGGCCCCTGGAACAGTTATTGTAGGATTGCTCTGATAAAATGAGATTCCCTCTGGGCCTTTTAAGTAAACCCTGTAATAAACTCCGGTGTCTTTGCCTGCATAAATATGGTAAAACACTTTATATTGCGAAACAGGAGGCACTGTTGCAGTTGTGAATGGAATTTCCTGGAACCATGCATGATATTGAACAGGAACATCAGGCTCTATTAAAGCATCGAAAAACTTTCCTGACGTAGGGTATCTTGCAGAGATAAAAGTCTTACAAAAAGCGCTTCCAGCCTTGTCTGTTGCCCTGACTTTAAATGCTTCATAAGAGCTCTCCCCATAATACTTAGTCATATACTCTATGGAATTTTCTGCATTCCTCCATGATTCCTGAACTCCGAGATACTCTCCTCCCCCTCTTGTGCCCTGCCCCATTGCAAGCTCAATTGCCTTTGGAGCAAGAATCTTTGAAACAGGAAGCGCCTGCCTCCAAAAAAACTCGCACAAATAAATACTGTGTATCTCATCGCACAGCCCGACAGTCTTCCCTGTTTCCAAGTTTTCTTTCAGACAGTCCCGGTAATTTTTCTGCACTGAAAGCAGTCCGTCAATGCCGGCCTTAAGCCCTGAAAGGCAGACAGGAACAAAAATCCCTTCTCTTGCATTAGGGGTGCACAAAATAGCGCTTCCAAAAATTCCTGACTGTATAACATTGCTAACATAGAAAGTCCCTCCAAGATTGCACCTTGAAGTGGGGCATACAACAGGATCGCATACATTAAACAAAAGATAGCAGTCTTTAGGAGACATAAAGTTTTGGCACTGCATTTCAGGAACATCGACAGCAGGAGCGCCAACATTAATGTTCTCTCCTAAAATCTTTATTTTTCCCCTAAGGCCTTTTTTATACTGCCTTTGCGCATCTTCAACAGCCCTTAATGCTTTTTTAACTATCCTGTCAGTTTCACTCTTTCCTAATCCCGGAAACTCAGAAATCCTTCCTGTCGGAAATGCAAAAACCTGGCACTCATCATCCCCGTATCCTGAATGGGCCTCTGGCTTTCCGTTTTCCATTACATTGCAAAGCTCAAACTTGGTAATTCTTGCTGAATCGTCATAATTTCGTATGCCTCCCAAAACAGGAAGAGTCTGCTTTGTCGCAACATACCATCCATTCTTTGTGTCAAAAGGAACAAGCGCAGGCATTCCCTTGTAAGGGGCAGTCTCCCAGTATTTCACTTCTGGAGTAACCTTGAATGGATTAGTGTAAGACGAAGCATCGTATTTGACGAATTTTGAGAATCTTCTTTTAATCTCTGAAACTTCATTCCCATCCTTAATTTCCTTTCCATCTTCGCCATAAACTTTATCTATATTATACTCATTTCCTGTTGAATGAGATAGTTTCAAAAGATATCTTTTATTATTATGAACAATTGCCTGGATATTTGAATTTGCCGAGATATCTCCATATTTTTCAGTTGTTTTTCCCCCATCATAAATTCCCTTAATTGCATCTTTAGATGCATAGACTCCAACACCAACTCCTCTTAACTCCTTTTTCTCGCTTAATTCCTTTGCAAAAGAAGCCTGCTCAGCATTCCCTTTTATATTCTTGTAAATATCTATAAGGTCTTTTTCAAGCTGTTTTTCAAAAATGCCCTTCAAAGAGCCAATTCCAGAAGCCTCTGCTGTAACTTCAAGGTCTCTGAATTTAGTTACTGAAAAAGTGCCGGCATTTAGCTCATTAATTATCTTTTCAACACTAACTTTTTCTCCGTCAATTTCAATATTCTCTCCAAAATTCTTTTTTAGCTTTTCAATCAGCCGGTTTTTTCTTTCATCAGTAAAAACCTTTTTTGCCAGCTCATCTTCGTCAACAGTCTTTGTTCCAAAAAGCCCTTTTGTTGTTATTCCTTCCTGCAGTTTTTTGAATTCATTGTTTTTTGCCTCAATTATCTTTGCGTAATCATCAACAGCCTGCTCAATCTCTCTGGAATAGTCGTACAGGCACTTGTCAAGAGTCTGGCCGGTTTTCTCTATTTCTTTTTTGCACCTGTCATTCCACCCGCCCTCTTTTGTCATTACCTCTCTCCTTGCTATTGCCTTGCCATTGAAATTTGCGACAAGATTCTTCAGTGTAAGCACAGTTCCTGTTGTAATGCAGGCTGCCTTAAATCCCTTGACAGCAGTTCCAAGATTATTTGAGATCCTCTCCCACTTTCCAATGGTTTCATTCAGGTTTGAAAGCCTTTTTTTAATTTGTTCAGGAGAAAGCTGAATTGCCCTTTTCTCAATTCCAATTTTAAAGCTGAAGTTTGCCTCTGTCTCTGCATTCCTAATATTAGGGATTACAGAAACTTTTGCCTGTTTCTTTAGATTGGCTTTTGCGAGTTTAAATGAATATCTACTCCCAAAACTGTCAACCTTTCCTTTTTCCAGTTTTTTTGTTCCTGAAACAGGCCTTTTTCCATTGTCTTCTGAAGAAAGGCTCACTTTTATTTTGGCTGAATCCCTTTCCAGAGAGACAAGCTGTATAAAATCGCTCTTATTATTGTCAAGGTAAACAATTCCATCCTTTCTCAACTGCACGCTCCCTTTTATCCTGTCAGAGCCTCTTATAATTATCTCTGCGCTGTACTCATCAGGAGTTGGCTCATAGATTCCTTTAAGAGAAATCCCTTTCACGCGGCCGTTAATCAAAACATCTCTTCTTGCAATCTCGCTGTTTGAAAGAAAGTATCTATTACTGCAAAAGCCTCCAACATCTTTCTCTGAATCAGGATATCTTTCCTTAAATTCAGTGCATAGGCTCTTAAGGTCTTTGTTTTGCTTTGTAGTTGCAGAAAGAATTATTGAATTGAGCAGCGCCCTTTCACCAAAGGTTTCTTGCACCTCATCATTGGGATTTTCCTTTTCTCCAGGAAAACTGTCAATTACTGTCCTGTAATCTTTCATTGCCTTGTCATAATAATTTCTTGCATCTTCACTAAGTTTTGCATTTCCTGCGTCAGCAAACCCAATAAGCTTGACGCTCTTTCCAAAAACCTTCTTTTCCTCCTTATACTTTATTTCTTTAATTCCCTCTCCTTTTACGAATTGCTTTGCAATATTTCCAATGCCAAACAAAGCAGAATCTACCTCTCTTCCAATTGAAGATATTTTTTCCTGGCTCAGATTGCCTCCTTTGTTGTCAGGATCTTTATACAGATAAACAATCAGGCTCTCTTCATCATCAGTATTGTCTGTAGTTCCAATATATCCGAGGTAAACATACTCTTTTTTTCCATTATTCAAATAATCAAACAAAAACTCTCCTGCCACATATCCTTCTTTTTTAGCTCCCTTAAAATCCAGTTTTACTCTTGGAGAAATCATTAAATCAAATCTCTCTGCTCTATCGTCTGCAAGACATCTGATGCTTGCTTTTTTAATAAGCCCGTATTTTTCAATGTCTTTCACCCTGCACTTATTTTCTAAAAACTCTTCTTCATCGCCAACCTCCACAATCTCTCCGTTAATGTCCAACTTTGCCCTTGTATCCGGATTCTCAAGAGAGTCCAGCCTTAGTTTCATTCCGGCCATGCAGTAAAATCCCGGAAGATATATCATTCTGGATGTTTGCCCCTTTCTCAAGTTAAATCCTGACAGCCTCTGGCGTTCATCAAGATAAACTGAAACAGATGCGCTGTTTTCATCAATCACCTCTGCCCTTAAAAACCCTCTTCCGTTCCAGAGCCCGTACCGGCGGTATTTTTGCTTCCATTCAAGCTCACTCTCAAACTCTGGAAGGTAATATGTCGCTTTCCCAATTCCAAAAGCATTTTTTACATCATACCTTATTGTGGCAGTCAAATTCCCTTCAACCCATTCAGGCATTTCTGACTCATTTTTCTGTTTTTTAAGGACAATAACTGCATATCCAATGTTTCCC
This sequence comes from Candidatus Pacearchaeota archaeon, assembly GCA_027021195.1. Lineage (GTDB taxonomy): Archaea > Nanobdellota > Nanobdellia > Pacearchaeales > GW2011-AR1 > JALUUW01. The sequence goes on from JALUUW010000069.1 coordinate 23,218, forward strand.
AGCACAGGGGAATTAAGAAGAGTCTTATAGCTTCCTTTTATTGCTGCTCTTGCAGGATAAAACCCAACTCCTGAAACCTGCTTTGGATATTTGCCTTTAAAAGAAATATAATCTATAGCTTCAACATCAATTAAAGGGTTTAGCTTTGTTGCCCTTAAGGGGCAAAAAACAGGAACATTCTGCTCTTCAAGCAAGTCGCTCCTTACAACCCCTGGCTCGCATCCAAGAGGATCCACTTGTATGATAAAATCTTGTCCTGCCTCACACTTGTCTTTATCCCATAAATAAGAGGGAGAGATTGTTATGCCCTGTCTTCCGAGATATCCAAAAGAACCTGCTCCAGGACTTGTATACTGAAAGCTTGAGCGGGAATATGCAGAAACAGACGAAACCATTAATAAAAAAAGAAGAATCCAGAATAGCAAAAAGATTCCTGGATTTGCTTCTCTTCTGCATCCCATTTTACCTAAAATAAATATCCAATCCTTTGCTTTCAAACAGCATGTAATTTTCCTGCAGCTGTTCTATTGTCCTTGGCAAAGGAAGGCTCTCTGCGTTTATTTCTATTTTGCCGGAGCTTT
>JALUUW010000070.1 GCA_027021195.1 Candidatus Pacearchaeota archaeon
AGCCACAAGGTTTATATTGTTGCCATTCTTTACTGCTTTAGTCATGAGTTTACGTTCTAACGGGCTTAATCTCATGTGCTATGGGCAGGTAAAACTGCCCAACCTCTTTTTACAATTAAATAAAACATAGTAGAATTAATTTTCGGTTTTGTAAATGTTAAGTTTAGAGGTTTACTTTACATATGATTTATAATTCCCTTCAATTTCTCTGTTTTTTAATCATCTCAGACAGATTTTCTTTGAACCTCTCCAAAACTTAAAGTTTATCAAGCTTTAATGGATCAGGAATTTTTCCAAATTTTTTTTAAAAATCTCTAAGTCCTCAATCTTAAGCTTTACTCCGACAGCATCTTCATGGCCTCCTCCACCAGCCCCATCTATATCTTCTATAGCCCTTAAAACAACTTCTCTAATGTTCTTTCCCCTCACTGATATGTTCACTTTGGCTCCTGAAACATATGCAACTACAATAACTTTTCCAGGAAATCTATAAATAAGCTCATTTGACAAGTCACTGCTTATGCTTAAGTCTCCGCTATACTTAAAGAACAGAATTTTATCAGTATTTTCTCTTGAATTTATTGCTTTCTCTATAAGCCTCTGATACTTCCTGTTTATCTCTCTAAACCTCTCATGAATAAATCTGTTTTTACTGGTTTCTTCAAGAACATCATAAGGGCTCCTGCACTTCATTAAAAATCTAAGCATGTTTATGACATTTGTTGTTCTGTCTTTCAAAGCGAATCCGCAAATTCTTGCTATTTTTCCGATTCCTGACTTGTAAAAAATATCAAAAGCATCTTCAGTATTAATGCTCAGTTCAGGATATTCTTTTGCAAAATCAGAATAAAAAGAAGGAATGAATTTATCTGCAATGCATCCTGCAACAGCAATCCAGAGATCTTCTTTTTTCTGTGAAATCTGGTAACATAAAAAAGTGGTTGGTTCGCTTTTCCCGCAACTCATCAAAGGATTGTAATATTGAACAAAGCCAGGAACCTCTTTTGCATCAACATTGTGATGATCAATCCAGACTGCAGGAATGTTGACCTGCTCAATCTCCTTAAAAAATTCCCTGGAAACTACCGGCTTGTCTAAAATAAAAATATAATCAGCATTCAGCTCCCTGACTTTTCTAAAATAATCCACACTAAGCTCAGGAAATGACTTAACAGGAACCCCCTTTCCTCTTCCAATATATCTCTGGAGCAAAAGAAAGCTGAACAGCCCGTCCTGGTCATTATCAAAAAAGAACAAAGGATTTTGCGCATTGCTGAGATGCTCTCTTATCTCTTCAATTTGCTCATTAGTTAACATTCCTTAAAGAAGCAAAAGAGGTATTTAAGATTTATTCATTATTGCCATCATCAGAATAAGACTTTACGGCCCCTAAAATCAGAGGGAGGGCAATAGTTGCATCGCAAAAAACATCTACAAACCTTGCTTTAGGATTCATTTTTCCCCACGAGATTCCTTCTCTCAAAGGCGCTCCGCTCGAACCTCCTGATTCAGGCCTGTCTGTTGTTATCTGGATTCCATAATCAGCGCCCTTTGAAAACTGCAAAGCCTGCTGAATAAAATTTTTTGGAAGACCTCCTCCTATATAAGCAACACCTGTTTTTTTTGCTGTCCATGAAATATCTATAATCTCATTCATGTCTTCAAACACATCTATGTTTGTTTTATTTTTTTCAGGATTCTCAGAAATTCTTCCCCACATCATAAGGCCAATTCCTGAATCAGCAATTCCCGGGCAAAATATTGGGATTTTTTTTTCATAGCACTTTTTTAAGATGCTCTCTCCGGAATTTCCTGGAATTAATTCTCCCAGCTTCCACAGAAAATTCTTTATATTGCTGCATTTTGCCAGCTCTCTAAAATTTCCTTTGAAGAACTCTTCAAGCCCTTCATAAACAGAATTCTTCATAAAAACATTATACATCCTGTCAATCCCTTCTCTGTTCAGTTCTAAATCACTTGCAAGCTCATCTCCATGATAATGCTTCTCTCCAAGAGACTCAATCAAATCATGTGTTAAGTTGGCCCCTGTTGTTACAAAGACATCTGTGTAGTCAAGCATATCAAGGATTATATGCTTCATTCCTGCAGGAACCATTGCTCCTGCCACTCCTAAAAAAACCTTGCACTCTTCATCCCTAAACATCTCTGCCATTATTCTGCTTGCCTCGGCAATCTTCTTTGCCCCGAATCCTGCTTCCTGCATGCTCTCTACTAACTCTGAAACTTTCATCCCTTTTTCAACTCGAATTGGCTTTATCTCTTTCATAAATCCTGTAAAAAAGATTATTTTAAAAACATATGCATCATTCAAAAGCACCTTATGTTAAATAAAAAGGCATTTTTAGAGATATTTCTTATGTATTCCCCATTCTAACAGTATACACTCAAGAATAAAAATCTTTTTAAATAAAAGTAAGTTCTTATGAATACAATGAACAAATGGGCTGAATTATTCATAGGATTGTTATTATTAATAGCATCTGTTTTTGTATGGGGATATTCTTCAAACTGGGGAGAATTTTGGAATTTCGGAAGTGCGGCATGGAGCTTCTTAAAAGGAGGCGTATTATGGTTTGCAATAATGGTGGGGCTTCTCTTCATAATGCTTGGAATAAGCGACTTAAAGGGATGATATTTCATAAATATGTTTATTCTTTAGATAATACCCAAGTTTATTATAAATAAACTAAAAAAGAAATATAGATTTCTAATTAAACCTCCTTTTCTAAAAAAGCATTTAATTCCCATTGCCAAACTCCAAAAAGCAACAAGCAGCGCCATATAAAATTAATCAATCTACTTGAAGAAAGAAATAAGGGTTCCCTCAATAACTGCTGCAATGATAAGAAGAGGGATTACAATCAATACAAAAACTTTAAAGGAATTCCAGAAAAATGCTTTGAGAGATTTAAACTTGTCTTTTTGAAAAATAAATGATCCTGTCTTCAATCCAAGCCCAAGAGAAATAAAAATTGCTGGAAGTTCAAACACTCCATGTGGAAGCAGCCTCCACAGTACCAAAATGCCTTCGCTTTTAACGCTGGCTGAAGCAACAAATCCGAGCAAATAGCCGTTTGCAGAAGCTGCAATAACAGGAAAAATTCCAAGCAAAGCGCCATAAATCATCCCGAAAAAACTGCTTTTCAGATTATTAAAGAGAATAAATCCAGTAAGCTCTGGATAAGACATTCCTCTTGTTTTTTCGACAAGATTTCTGATAAATTCAATTATCCTCTCCCCAAGAAAATCCGGGGCAGGGACAAAAAACCCGAACAAGGAAAAAGCAAAAAACAATGCGATTACTGAAAAAATAAATTTCCGAGATTCAACAAGATAATTCCAGCTCTGCCTGTAATGATCAAAAAAAGGATGCTTATTTCTGGTCTTTTTTTTCATCTCAGCTGAAATACCTCCTTATGTATCTCGTTTTATTTTTATAAACATGCTTTAGGTACAGCCCATACCCCAGGCCGGCAATCAAGCCTCCAAGATGGGCAGTGTTTCCTATAGGAATCTCTCCTGCAGACGAAATAATCCACAAAACAACAAGAATGCCTGGAGCAGCATACTTCATTTTTATCGGAATTGGAATAAACATCATAAAAACTGGAAGGTTTGGAGTAATTACCATTAAAAATCCGATTAACCCGAATAACGCCCCCGAAGCTCCGACTGCATAGGTGTTAAAGTCTCCCTTAAAAACTAAAGAAAGCATCACAAAAAACAGGCTTGCAAATATCCCTGAAGCCAGATAGAAATAAAGGTATCTCTTTGGCCCGAGAATTCTTTCAACAAGCGAGCCTATGAAAAATAATGAAAACATATTTGCAAAGATGTGGAAAAATCCTCCGTGCATGAACATTGATGTTAAAAAAGTCCAGAGATATTTCCCTGAGAGAATATTTGATGGCCGTATTGCAATAAAATCGATTGGAATAATTTTTGAAAGGAGGAGTATCCCGAAAAAGGCAAATGCAACAAGATTAATCAATATAAGAGCAGAGTTAATGCTGAGGTTTCTGAAAAAGCCTCCTCTCATCGGATAAATCTCATAAAACTTTGCCATTTTTAGCTTACTTCTTTTTCAATTTTTTGCTTATAAGCTTTCTAAAAGATTCTCTTTTTGTTTTTTTTGAAGGGGCTTTTTTCACAGCTTTCTTTTTCACGCTCTTCGCTGGTTTTTTCTTTGCAGTCTTAGCTGCCTTTTTTCTTGCCTCTTTTCTTTTGGCTGCAGCTTCCGCTTTTTTCTTTGCTTTCTCCTTTTCCTCTTTTTTTAATTCCCTTGCCCTCTTCTTCTCAAGTTTTTCCACTTCCTTCCTAATTTCCTCTTCAACCAAATTCCTCTCTCTTTCCATCTTTGCAAGGCTCTTCTTAAGCTCCTTTAGGACTTTGGCATTGTCCTTTAGGGAAAGTATGCTTCCGCATTCATTGCATGTGAAGTCATGGAGAAGTGCATTTTCCTCATTAAGCTCTATTTTGCATAGCTCGCAAACGTAAAACTGCTTTATCTCCCGGCTTTTTATCTGGTGGTTTATCTGATCGATTCTTTTGTCCAGAGCCTCCTTTAAAAATCTAAGAGCCTTGGCGACCTCGAGCTTCCAAAAGTAAGTATACCATCCTTTCTTTTTGTCTTTCTTTCTTATTGAAGACACCAAGCCTTGGTTGGAAAGCCTGTATAAAATGTTTCGGGTCTGGTTGATTGTAATCCCGAGTTTCTTTGCTATAATAAACTCATTTACATGTTTCTTTGCATCAAGAATATCTGCTACAGCCTCTGCCGGTTTTCCAGCGACGAGAACAACAACTTCCCCCAGAAATTTTTTCAGCATCAACATATTAGAAATGTTCCAAATAAATACCTTTCGGTTTTTAGGTGATAAATGCTCAAATATAAAAAAATAAAGATTTTTAAACCTGTATTCTGTTTTATATATATTAAAAGCTCCATGTTCATTCATAATTTCACGGAGTGTTTGCAAAAAGAGATTAAAATGAAGTGGTTCAATAAAAAAGAAGGTGATAAAGAAGATAGCGGGATTCCTTCACTTCCCGAGCTTCCATCTCTTCCAGAACTCCCGAAAATAGAAGGGGATGAAAGATACCAGAAAGAGTCATTGCCGCAATTGCCTACTTTTCCTACAAACTCTTTTGGAGAGAGATTCTCAAGAAATGCTATAAAAGACGCAGTTACTGGGGAAGAGGATGATGCAGAGGCTTTGAGGGCAAATGAATTTGTACCAGAAAAAGAGGTGCAAAAGATGCAAAAGCCTCTAAAAAGCCCGTTAATTGGAGAACCTCTTGCTATGGAGGAAAGAAGTGTTTTTGCAGCTCCTTCACACCGCGAAGCTGAAAGATTTCATAAAAGAAGGATAACCAGAACCAAAAAAGAAGAGCCAATCTTTATAAGGGTTGACAAATTCGAGGAAAGTTTAAAAATATTTGAAGATGCAAAAGAAAAGCTTCATGAAATGGAAAAGATGCTTAATGAAATAAAAAAGATAAAAGAAGAAGAAAGTATGGAGCTTGCATCCTGGGAAAAGGAAATTCAGGAAATAAAGATGCAGTTTGAAAAAATAGACAATGATATTTTTTCTGAGATAGAATGAAAGATGAAAGCCTTATACACTTAAAGTTTGAATATACTAAAGCCCTCCAGTCCAAAAGAGACATTCTGCTTGCTGAAAGAAGCCTGCTTAGAGCTGAAAAGGCTGCAAAGCAATATCGTTCTTCAAGGATAAAAGAACTTGAAATGAAGCTGAAGCTGTACAGAAAAATGAGGGAGTTGAATGCTGGCATAGCAAAG
>JALUUW010000071.1 GCA_027021195.1 Candidatus Pacearchaeota archaeon
ATGGAACAAATTACACTATCTACAACGAGAGCCTTGTTTTAATGCTTAACTTCAATAATGTCTCTGCTTTGGGAGAGAATGATACTCTGGCAGTTGACCTAAGCAATTACAGCAACAATTTAACCTGTTCCGGAACCAACTGTTCTGTCTGGAATTCTTCAGGAAGATACGGAGGAGCTTTTGAGTTTGACGGAGTGGATGATTATTTTACTGCTGCAGACAGCCCAAGCCTGGACATTAATGGCTCCTTCAGTGTTTCTCTCTGGATAAAGCCGGATGATTTGACAGGAATTCAGCCAATTATTGCAAAAGGAGGAACAAATGACAGAAATTACCTAATAAACCTGAACGGAGCAAATGCCACTTACGGATACGAGGAAGAAGGGGGAACAAACCATTTTTATACAGGAACAAAAACTCTGACAGCAGGGGCATGGCATTATCTTACAGTAACATGGAACGGCTCTGCAGTTACAGGGTATGTAGATGCGTCTGTTGACGGAGCTCCTCTAAGCTCTTCTGCTGCACCAGCAAACGGAGATTTGCTATACATTGGCTATCATCCTCAGGATGCTGCTTATTTCAACGGAACAATAGACGAAGTAAGAATCTGGAACAGGAGCCTTTCAGCAGAGGAAATCCAGCAGATGTATTTCAGCAACTTAAGGAAATACAACCAGACTCAATGGCATCTCTATGTGAACCAGAGCAAAAACTCAACTTCAGGGCTGGATGACGGAACTTACACTTACAGGGCTTTTGCGTCCGACAATCTTGGAAATGAAAATTCAACTGAGTTAAGACAGGTAACTGTTGATACTTCAAACATTGACGTTGATTCCTGCAGGAACCTTGATGCTCCTGGAGTAACCTACACGCTTCAAAACAATGTAAGCTCAGCAGGAACCTGCTTTACAATTTTAGCAGACAATATTGTTTTGGACGGACAAGGTTATCTAATCAATTACTCCCAATCATCAACAGGATATGCAATAAACAACACAGGAGGATACGACAACATCACAATAAAGAATCTGATAATTGAGCAGGGCAACAGCTCTGTTTTAAATTCATATGCAATTTACTTTCAAAACAATGCAGACAACTGGACAATTTTTAACAACTCTGTTTTCACATACGGGTCCTCTTCAGGAGTTTATATAGACTCTGGAATTTACTCTAATTTAACAGGAAATACAATAGCAACCTCTTCAAGAGGGGTTCACATAATCAATTTGCATAACTCCACCATTGCGAATAATGCAATCAACTCTTCAGAATCAGAGTCAATGTATCTCTCAGGAGCCGGAAATTCAAATATAACAGGAAATTCTTTTTATTCATCATACTCCAGCGGATCCACTGATAATGCAGTGTACATCATTGGAGGAGACAGCCTTCTTTTCATGAACAACTCTCTCGAAATGAGCCATTCAGGAGGAGGGGGTTATGTTTATTCCTTAAGGCTTGCCCAGTCAGCATTGGCAGACTCAACATCAAATAATGTCTCTTTAAACAACATCAGCAACACCTGCGACGGAGACTACTGCTACGGAATCTATGTGGATTTCGCGTCATGGTCTACTCTTTTTGAGTCAAACTCCATTGAAAGAAACAGCATCTCTGTCTCTGGCTCTTTATACTCCCGAGGAATCTACCTTTATGATTCAGGTGTTAATGTTAAGCTAAACAACATTACAGGAAATAATGTAACTGTTTCCAGCTCTTCTGGATCAGGAATTCATGTTCAGAATGCAGACTACAATACAATAGACAGAAATAAGATTGATGTTTCAGGCTCCTCTTCAAAAGGAATTTATATCTTGGGCAACTCAAACTCCAATTCTTTTGAGGAAAATACTATAAATGCCACATCAGGAGATGCAGCAACTCTTGATTTTGTAGCAAGCAATAATTATCCAGAAAACAACAACTTCACAAACAACACAATAATTGACAACGGGCAATTGCAGTTAAATATTATTGATCCAAATATCAACGGAACATACTTGATAGACCAGCCAATACTCAATTATTCAATTGCAGGAACAGGAGGCCTTGTTTATTTCAAGGACAGCAATTACGGAGAGATAAAATTCCTTGAGCCAATCAACGGCTCAGGGAGCAATTTGAGCAATGATGTTAGAATAAGGAACAACTCAGCAACTGTCCTCTCATCTTCAAATCCCGGATTGAACAGGTCAGCAAACATCACTTTATATGGATTGTCAACAAGCTTTTCGCTTCCAAGAATACTGAGAGACAGCTCAGGCACCTGCAATTCAACTACAATTCCTTCATGCTACAACTTCACTTCACTGAATGCAGGAACTGTCATCTTCAATGTAACCTCATGGACTAATTACAGCATTGGCGAAGGGGATTCGTCTCCTCCGACAGTGAATTTGATATCCCCCTCCAACAGCACTGTTTCAGGATCGCTTACTCTGTTTTTTTCCGCCAATTTCACTGACAACTCCCTTAAAAATGCAACCCCTTATATCTGGAATTCCTCTTTAAGCCTGATAAACAATACAGAAACACAAACAATAACAGGAACTTCCAATTCAAGCAATGTTTCAATAACTCTTCCTGCTGATGGGACTTATTACTGGAATTACTATGCCTGCGATGTTGCTGATAACTGCGCATTTAATTCAACAAACTGGTCAGTTTCAATAGATTCAACCTCTCCTTCAAACAATCCTTCATCCAGCAGCAGCGGAGGAAGTGGAGGGGGAGGCGGAGGAGCTGGAATCAGCATTTCAGGCATTAAGAAAAAGTCTTATACCTGGACAAAAATCATTCCCGGAAAGGTTTCAATAATGAAAAACTTTGACAAAGATATGGGAATTAAAGAGATAAGAATAGAAGTGAAAAGTGAAGCAAGAAATGCAAAAATGACTGTAACAACATATCCAGAGAAGCCTATAAATGTAAGTAAAGAAAAAACAAACAAAGTCTACAAATATCTTCAGATAGAGACAAAAAATTTAGAAGGCAAACTGGCCAAAGGAACACTGACAATTCAGGTAAATAAGTCATGGGTTTCAGGCAACGGACTGGATAAGGACAGCATAGCAGTGTTTAAGTTTAATGAAAGTTCAGAGCAATGGAATGAATTAGAGACAGTATACAAGGAAGAGGATAATAGCTATTATTACTATGATGTTGAGCTGACTTCATCAAGTTATCTTGCAATCTCGCAGAAAACTATTGAAGAGCTGGAAACAGCTGCTGAAACAGGAGAGAGCGCATGGACAACTGAAGATAAGGAGGATATTGGAGCTGAGAAAATACCTCCTGGAGAAAAAAACAAACTTTTCATAAGGGTTTTATCAATAGTCATAGTTTTGATTATAGCAGGATGGCTTATTATATCAAAAAAACATGGAGTTCTAATTCAATCAAAAAGACTATTAAAAAAGATAGGTAATAAAGTAACCAGTATTAAGCACTAATTATCAGATACACTGAAACAAAGAAACTTTTATTAATGGCTTTTTGTTTTTTTGAAATATGAGAGGGAAGAAGGGTTTTGAAATGGAAATGCTTGGGTGGTGGATGATTGCTTTAGCTGTTCTTTTTATTATGATTATAGGCTTCATGGTTTTAAAAGGCAAGGGGTCTGACGCAATTGAATACATAAAAACACTCTTTATATTTGGAAGATGATTCAAAAAGAGGCAAGAGTTGAAATAGATAAAATTGTTATATCCTTAATCGTAATCTTGGTTGTTGCAAGTGTTTTATTTTTTATCTTTAAGTCAGGGTTTATTTCTCTTTTAAAAAATATTCCTTCTCCTTCTCCTGAGACTCCTGAAAATATCAGCCAATCAAAAAAGGGAGCTGACAATAATGTTTGCCTCTCAAAAGATGTTGTCGGGATAATCAAAGGAGAGTATATTTATGTTAATGGGGAGAGGACAGATTTTGTCTGGAAAGGAGGCCAAAGAAATGCAGAAATTTTTCTTGAAAATATCTATTTTGATGAAAGCGGGGCAAGCCCTCCAATAGATTTGACCACTAAAATAGGAGTTGTGAGAAAAGGGGTTGTTGCCATTGACAAGGCTTATCTCAATTCTGTATCTGATTCCAGAACTTATGATTTAGCGAAATCAATTGACAACTCGTATTATTATGGGAACAACATTCTTTGCAAAAAAAATGAAGCTTAATTTATCTGGAAAAAAAGCAGAGCTTACTTCAGAAGAAACTGTAAAGCTAATTCTTGCAGCAATAGGCATAGCTGTGCTTCTTGGCTTAGCAGCTGGAATTTATAGCATCTTAACACAAAAGCATAAGTCAGAACAGGCTGAATCAAGCATCAATGAATTGTCTTTAAAGATTCAGTCAGTTTTAGAAAACGAAGAGCTGCAGGCAACTTTCTTGCTTGAATCTCCAGATTCCTGGAAGCTTAGCGCATGGCCTGATAAAAAAGGAGCAAAGCCTGGAAAATGCATTGGCTATTGCATATGCATGTGCTCTTCATCTTTATTTAGAAATGCTGTTGAGGAATGTGATGCAAAAGGGGTATGCAAAGAAACTCCAAAATATGTGGAAGTTTCAGAGGGGATAAAAATTAGGGGGCCTGTTTCTCTGAAGATACTCAGCAAAAAAGACAGGATTTTGATAAGCAAGCTATAGGCTCTTTATCCTCTTATCATAACAGCTTTCTTTACGGTTTTTGAAGTGCTTCTGGTTATTCAATTTATTTAAAAGACAATCTTTATTAATGTCAGATTCTCATAGAGTATATGGATAAAAGGGGAGAGCTTGAAAGCCTTGTGAAGAGCATTATATGGGTGATTCTTTTTGTATTACTTGCTACTGGAGTTTATTTTTTGCTTGACTTTATTACAGGGTTTTAAAATGGAAATTTATGGCAGAATCAGCAGAATTAAAAAAGCAGAGATGAGTTCAAAGATGATAGTTTCAATAATACTTTTGATAGCAGGGCTTGCAATTCTTCTCCTGATGTTTTATCAGATAGAGTTTGGAGCTCAGACAGACAGGGAAGTCTGCCATAATTCAGTTATTTTAAGGGGCTCTCTTCCAACTACTTTTGGCCTGAGCAGCTTTTCTCCTTTGAAATGCAAAACAAAAAAAGTATGCATTACTTCAGGATTGCTTGGAGGAGAATGCAGAGAATTTGAAGGAGTAAAGAATCAGGTAAAAGAAAAAGTTAAGAGCAGCAGAGAGATTGAAGAAATTATTGCAAATGAGATTATTGGGTGCTGGAGCATGATGGGGGAAGGAAGAATCTCTCTTTTCTCCCAGCATCTTGCAAAAGAATACGGGTTGGGCACTGTTTACCCTTCCTGCGTAATATGCTCAAGAATAGCTTTTGATAAAGAATCCCTTGATAAAAAAGGCATCAGGATTGAGGATGTCAATGTCATTAAGTATATGATGGGGCATAAAATCCCCCGGGGAGAGATGACTTATTTTGATTTTTTAACCAGAAATTCTCCTGCTAAAATAAGTGTTGAAGGTATTGGAGAGAGCATTAAAGTTTCTGAGCTGAAGGAGGCGAGAGATGCGGATGGGAATATTGTAAGAAATGAAAAAGGAGAAGAGGCTATTGTGCAGGGGAGGGAGGTGAGCATTGAGCTGGAAGACGGAAACACCCTTTCTTCTGATAATAAAGAACTTGCTGTTCTGTTTATGCAGATATCTGCCCCAAGCCATCTCGGAACTATAAAGAACTCAATTACAGCCGCTCTTGGTATCGGGGTTTCAGGCAGCTTTATTTTTGGGCCAAAGGTTGTTTCAGGAGCCGCTTCAAAGCTTTTATTTAATCCTGTTTCTGCATTTGTTCTTGCTGCAGGAGCAGTCTATCAGCAGGGAAACGTTGCATATAATAAGGCGCTTGCAGCAGGCTATTGCGGAGACGTTTCATCAAAAGAAGATGCGAGAGTTGGATGCAGTGTTGTAAGAACAGTGAATTATGATGCAGAAGAACTGAAAAAATATTGCAGTGTCATTGAAAGCATTTCATAATCTGCAGATACTTAAAATGAGTTTTAAAGAATTTTACAGGAGAAAAAAATCAGAAGGGCTTGTTCATCCAACAGTTATTTTTGTCTTGCTTAATCTAATTGTTTTTTCAATACTTGGAGGGTTTGCAGCCCATGCTTCTTCTGGAGCTGCTGTCTATGAGCAGGCATACTCAAAACAAATAGCATTGATGATTGATAATGCACAGCCGGGAATGCAGATAATCTTTAACTTTGAAAAGCCAATAGCCATTGCAGAAGAAAACAATTTGAAAAAAGAGAGGATTATTGAGATAGACAATGAAAAAAAAGAAGTAGTTGTAAGGATGTCTGGGAAAGGCGGGTATATTTCAAGATTTTTTAGCGATTATGACGTAAAATACTATTTTTCTAAAAATAATCTTGTTATTTTTATAGGGCAATAAGATGCTTTTTGATGAAAAAAAAGGGGGAGAGAAGGTTTTTTCTATCTGGTGGTTTTTTATTATTGGGCTCGTGGCAGTTGTCATTGCCATAGGGGTTTATGTCTATGCCTCTGCAGAAGCAGATGCAAGGGCTGTTGAAGCAGACATTCTCGGAGATAAGATAAAAGAGTGCATCTTGGACAGCGGGTTTCTGAAAAAGGATGTTTTAAATGAGGGTTTTGATGTTTTTGAAGAATGCGGCATAAACAAAGGGCTTTTTGAAGGAGAGAGCGATTTTTATTTTCGAATCAGCTTCCTTCAGGAGAATCCTTCCTTGACTGGTTATTCATCCAAAGATAATAAATGGCTGGAAATAACAGGCATTGCCTCTTTGAAAAAGGTCATTAATTATGCAAGAGAAAATTCAATAAGAGAGAGAAAGTGCAGCTGCAATTCAGATGAAAAATGCAATTCTTATGCAGAGTATATTTTTAAGGCTGCTGCAGAAAACGGGATTCCTGATCCGCTGCTCCTTCTCTCAATAATGATGCAGGAGTCAGGGTGTATTGAAACTGCTTTTTCCGGAAGCTCTACAGGGCTTATGCAGATTAACCTGATTCACTGCGGAAATTTCGGGCTTCCTACAGACAGGGAAAAGTGCATGCAGGAACTCATTGAGAACCCTGAGAAGAATATCGCTATTGGCGCAAAAATTCTTAAAAAGAGTTATGACAAATACAAAAACGGAAGAAAATTTTCAGGAGCATGTACTGATGAATATAAAGAAAGGTTTTATTCAGGATGGGATGCTGCAGTAAGGGGGTATAATGGATGGGGGTGCGGAGAAGACAGCAATGGGAACAAAATTGTCAAACAGGATTTTTACGTTGAGGAGGTAATGGAGAGGCATCAGAAGATGAAGGAAGTTGCAGGAGGTGGAATATCAGAATCTCCTGAAGCCGTATCAAAAATAAGAGGGGATGTTAAAGGAGGGAATCTTTTGTTTGAAAAAGAGTGCATGATTGCAGAGAGTGATTCTATCAGAACAGATTCCTTTCCTAAATGCACAATGAAAAGAGAACCTGTTTTATATTATGATTCTGGCAGTAAAGAAGTCAAAAGAGCAATCATAGAGATTCTTATTGCTTCAAATAATTACGGGAAAAGAGTTTCTGTTTTAAAATGAGAATGTTTTTTTTAACATCTGAAAAAATGAAAAGGGCACAAGTAGCTTCTACATTAACCTGGGTGCCTTCTCTTGCAATTATTTCATTTATTCTTTTTGCCCTGTTTTTGATTCCTGTTTTTATTCTAACAATGCCCGGATATCTTCCAAAATGGTTTGGAGGAGGGTTTAATCAGATAAACATAAATTCTATAGAAACATCTATAGATGCAAATGCTCTTGAGGAGCTGATTAAAGCGCTTAATTTTCCTGTTCATGAAAGACAAACTCTGAAAGATAAAATTATTGAATGGAAAATCCTTGACAGAGATTTAAGTGATAAAGAGCTTGAAGAATTCGCAAAAGAAGCTCTTGAGAAACTTAGGGAAGAGGAGAAGTGCCATATTATGAGAATAGGGTATGACGGGGTTAATGATGAAGATTTTGTGACTGCGAGCAACGGAGTGAATGTAGCAAGCATGCCTCTATCATCCAAAATTCACAAGGTCCTGATTTTTGCAGGAAAAGAAAAAATAAATGTTGAGATGTCGGTTGTTGAAAAATGCCTGTAAGCGGAAAAAAAGCAAGCGTTGAAACAGTACTTTTAGTTTTTTTGGTTTTTTTTACAACTTCAGCAGCGCTTTTCAGTTTTATAAAAAACTCTGATAGGGTAGAATCTATAATAATTAATGCAAAAATTCTTGATGAGGTCTATGACAGTGAAAGAATTGCAAAATTTTACATAGCAGATGCTGCAGAAAACGCAATCTTTAAAACATACAGGGAAATTTCAGGAAGCAGCCAGTATATCAATCCCCCTGTTAAGTATATAAACAATGAAGATCCGGAATTTTCAGAGCTAAACAGCAGGCTGGATGAGATATTTAAAGAAAAATTTATTGATAATTTTAAAGCAGAATTTTTAAGATATGATTTTAGTGAAAGGTATCTGAAGGAGCTTCAGAATGCAGTCAGGGATAACAATCCTGAAGCTAATTTCGACGGGAAGTCGATTCATATTATTGTTGAGGGCCTTGAAATTGAAAAAAAATGGGATGATGTTGAAGTCATATACAAGCCTGAAATATCAACAAGCTTTGAGCTTGGAAGATATGGCCTTGAGGGCTTTGAGGATGTTTACAATGCTTCTAGGGAGTGCAAAAAAAGAGAAAATGCTGAAGAGATTGAATCATGCCTTGAAGAAAAACTCCCTGGATTTTATATAGATGCAGAAGAAAAAACCAGGCTGAACAGAGAGAGCTATTTTTTAATAACTCTTTTAAGCAAAAAGGAGTTTTTTGCAGGAAACAGCTTTGAGAGAATTAAGTTTTCATTTGTTCCTGCCTAATCCTTTTAAGCCAGAGTGAGTTTCCTGCATTTACAATAAATTTATAAATTGGAAAATCTTTTTCAAGAGATGAAAAAGAGGGTGTTTTTGAGGATAAGCGCTAAAAAAGCCCAGAGAGAAGTGAGCATTGGAACTCTTTTGCTCCTGCTCCTTGGAATAGGGGGCTTGGCATTGGTTATTCTTGGGTTTTATAATTACTGGGGGAAATTTTCCAAAATTCCAGGGCAGCTTCCAGGAGACTTGGAGGTTGTTGCACAGTCCTGCGAGATTTCTGCAAAATCAGGGCTTAAGACAAGTTACTGCATTGAGTTTAAGGAAATAAAACTTGGAGGAAAGAAACAATATGTCAACTGCCCTTATTTACTGAAAATCGGAGCAGACATTCCAAGCTCAGGAAACATTCAGTGCGATAAAGCTCCGGATGACACAAACTATAAGGCAGTTAAGGGGTTTGAAGGAGACTATGATGCTGACAGGTACTGTAAAAGGCTGAGAGCAGACAGTGATTATGAAGGGAAGACAATAATCAACGGAATTATCTGTCCAAAAGGGGAAAACAGCAATGGAGAGGGCAGCAGATGAGGAGCAATCAAGAATCAGCTCTACTAAATAAATCTTTATAAATTCTTTTTGGCTCATTTCAGAAGGAATTTAAAAAAGCCAATGGAAAAATCATTCAGGTAAAGCCAGCCTGGAAATGGATTCTTGAATGAAGATAAATTTATAAATATGAAAAATCTCTTTTTGTAATGCAGATTAAGAGTAAAAGAAGAGGTGATTTGAGAGGAAAGAATCTTCTTGGAATGTTTTTTCTGAGTCTGCTGGTTTTTAGTATTTTTGTCGGAGTAATTGGATTTGTGAGTGCTGCTGATGCCGGAGAAGCAGTGTCTACTCTTGCCGGTTCATTTTCAAACTTATTCAGTAAAACTGGTTGGACAGAAGGACAATTACCATCAAGTGTTGCCAAAATATTTTTCTTTTTTATAGTAACTTTGATTATTTTTTTGGTTTTAAATCCGATTTTTCAAAAAAATAAGGGATTAATGTTTATTTTATCTCTTCTTATAGGATTTCTTTCAACTGCCTACATTACTCCTGATGCAGTATATAGCATACTTATTTCTTATACTGCTTTAGGGCTAACTTTGAATACTCTTTTACCTTTAGCAACTTTATTTGGTTTGTCATATATAGCTGCTACTGCAAAAGAAGGAAAGGTTCAATTAATTATGCTCTCATGGTTTGCATGGACTTTGTTTGCAGTTTATTCTACTTATAGGTTTGTTTATGATTGGTTTTGGGCAAAAGAAGGTAGTGGGTTTATGAATGGAATACTCTTAGTAACAACAATAGTTGCAGCAGGAATGGCAATTTTTTATAAAGGGATTATGAAAATTACTACTCACATGCATATTGAATCTTCTAAAGAAGCGGCAAAAGAGACAGCAAGAAGAGCTACGGATATGATGAATATTCTTGCAGAATCAGAGAGAAAGACAGCAGGAGAAAAATAAACCTCTTAAAAACCTTTAAAAATTTTCTTTACATATTTCTTTTATGATGATAATGGTAAAAAAGGATTTTGCATTTTTTCTTTTAAACATTTAAAAATGCTGTTGTTTTATGTTAACATGTGTAATAATAAGATTACAAGCGGGAATTGAAGAATTAGGAACAATACAGAATAAACAAAGGGGCCAAAAATGAAAAAGAGCATTATATCTTCAAATTTATTTTTTGTTGGTTGCATTATGCTGCTTTTTGGCGGTTTTTTATTTTTATTATTTTCTGGCATAAGTATTGTTTCATCTCAGGACCTTTCTGGAGTTGAAAGCTCTCTGGATGAGGGCTTTTCTAAGCTGGAAAAAACAACAGACAAGATTGGGTCTTTTGAGGAAGGGGAAAAATGGGGCTATCTTGGAGAGGAATGGAGGAAGATAATGCTGCAAAATTCTTTTGTTTCTGCTGCTGACAGCTTCTTTAAGAAAATAAGCGTGGTTTTTCTTGTATTGTTTGGAGAGCCTTACTCAATGTCTGCAGGGCTGTTTTTCCTGATAGCATTTTGGATATATGCCCTTATCTATTTTTCAGAAATAATGGGCCTTTCAGGAATGTTTTCCCCTTTAACATCAAAAATAATTGCTTTTGGAATGACAATAGCTGCTGCGCAAACAGGTGCCTTTAAGAGAATTATAGGGTGGCTTGGATGGATTATATTTTCCCAGAAAGCATCATGGGTAAGATTTTTTATTTTTATTGCAATAGTTATTTTCCTGTTTTTTATTTACAGATTTACTTCTTTAGTGAGAGAGGCGTTAGAAGCAGAAAAAGAGGAATTTGAGAAAGAGCAGGAAAAGATAAACAGGAGTTTCTTAAAGTCTTTTGTAGACGCAATTATGAGAGGAATGAAAGAATAATTTTCAATAAAAATTCTTTGAAATTCAGGGATGTTTTATTTTTTTGATCCTGCAATTATTTTATAAAACAATTTTTCATATTCATCTGCCACTCTTTTGCTATTGAACACTTTTTCAGCAGTCCTTCTACAATCTTTACGGTCAATGTTTCTAATCGCCTTAATTTTCTCAACCGCTTCATCAAAAGTGTCAAAAAGAAACCCGTTAAACCTGTCAAAAATAATCTCTTGCATTGAGCCTTTTCTGTAGGCTATCACAGGAGTCCCGCAGCTTAATGCTTCAACAGGCGCTCTTCCAAAAGGCTCTTCCCATCTCATATCCTCAAAACCAGAAGGAAATACAAAACCCACTGCATTCTTCAATAGCTCTTTTTTCTCTTCTTCGTTGGCATTGCCATAATAATTAATCTGCCTTCCATCAATAAATGGCTTAACCTCTTTTTCAAAATATATTGTTTTAGAATTGTCTTCACGGCTTTGAGGCGTCCCAGCTATTATCAAGGCATTTCCTGTTTCTTTTGCCAGTTTTATGCATGTTTTCTGCCCTTTGTTTTCTCCAATTCCCCCAATATTTACTAAGTAGTCTCTTCCTTCCTCTTTGAGCCTTTTAAGTATGGGCAATCTAGGGGTTTCTTCAGATTCAGAGAGGGTTTTGTTGGAAAAAGGAAAGGATTCAACATTGATGCCGTAGAGAATTGTCACTATATTCGGTAATTCTTCATATTGTTTTTTATGATTTCTACAATGCGTTATGCAGGTGATTCCAAGCTCTTTTATAGCATCTATCTTTTCCCTGCTTTTTATATTATGCAGGCTGTAGACAACTTTATTTTTCCCAAAAGAGTCGCATAATTCCCGAAGAACCGGGACATTGTCTTCCCGCATATTTATTATATCAATTCCTTCCTTGATGGATATATGCTTTATCTTTTTTATGGCAATTTCATGATGGAGCCTTGCAAGGCTTCTTTTTACATCTATTGGAGCGCTATTTTCAGGAACCCATAAAGACATCTCAAGGGTTCCGTGAAGGACTACGTTTTCAAGATCAGAAACATCGCTGTCTTTCGGGGCAAATAAATGCAATCTATGGCCCTTCTCACTCATATGTGTTAAGAAATCATAAATTCCCCTTTGTGTTCCGCCATACCCTCTAAATGGAGGGACTGGAAGGGTAGGGGTTGATACTACTGCAATTTTTAATTTTTCTTTCATCCTGAAACATTTTTTGTATTTATTTTAAAATGGTTAAAATTCTATTTAATTTCTGAACACTCCTTATTTATAAATTTTTTTCTGCTACTTCTCATTTTATCCTGTTTTGGATAAATCTGCATTTCTCCAGAATATGGCTTTTTTAAATTCCTCCTTTTCTTTCAAAACTTATTTAAACAATTCAGCCCTTCCTTTAAAATGTCATCAGATTATGCAGTTCCACAGAAAAGAAGGAAGGGAAAGGATAAAAAACGAGAGAAGAAAAAGCATCCTTATAAGAAAGGCGGAAGGGAAAGGGCAAGAAAAAAGTGAAAATAGTTTTATAAATTAAGATTTGCTTTTTCTATTATGAATGAGGTTGTTTTTTTGATTTCACTTGCATTTGTCTGGATTGTTTTTGCAAGCATACAGGATTTAAGGAGCAGAGAGGTTTCAAACTGGGTAAGCTTTTCGCTTATAATCTTTGCTATGGGATTCAGAGTCTTTTATTCATTATTTTCCCCTGAATCAGGATGGGATTTTAGCCTGTTTTATCAGGGTTTGATAGGGCTTGCAATATTTTTTGCACTTGGAAACCTTTTTTATCATGGAAGAATCTTTGCAGGAGGAGACGCTAAGCTTATGATTGCTTTGGGAGCAGTTTTGCCACTTTCTGAAAGCCTTCTTTCTAACTTATGGCTGTTTACCCTGTTTTTTATTATTTTTTTGTTTGCAGGAGCGGCTTATGGATTTTTATGGAGCTTTGTTTTGGCCTTTAAAAATCTTCATGGCTTTAAGAAAGAGTTTTCCTTCCTGTTAAACCAAAATAAAAAGTATGCATATGCTTCTTTATTTTCAGGACTTATTTTTGCCTCTCTCGGATTTTTTGCTTCAGAATCTCTGTTTTTTTCTTTAGGGATTTTGGTCTTTGCAATGCCTTATCTTTATTTTTATGCCAGGGCAGTTGATGAAACATGCATGATTAAGGAGGTGAGAAGCAGCCAATTAACAGAAGGAGACTGGCTTTATAAGGACCTGAAATTAGGAAAAGGAAAAAATAAGACTATCAAAGCAAGCTGGGAGGGTCTGAGCAAGGAAGATATTGATGAGATAAGAAAGAAGTACAAAAAGAGAGTAAAGATAAGGCAGGGAATCCCTTTTGTTCCGGTGTTTTTGATTGCTCTCATTATTTTTATCTGGAGCCTTAAGAATTTCGGAATCTCTCTTTAAAAACTAAGGGATTCTTTTTGGCAACCATGTATTTTTTTCATTTATTTCTTCTTTTGGCTTTTTTTCCAGGGGCTCTTTTTTGCTTAGCTCTTTTTGAAGCTTCTGAAGCTCTTCTTCACTGGCTCTGTTTCTTTGGGAATTTAAAGTTTCATTTTCATAGACTGGAAGGATGTTTATTATCTCATGGCCAAATAAATTTAAGGGATGCATTGCTATTTCTTTTGGATTCAAGCATCTTTTGATTTTGTCTGATACTTCCTTAGAGAGCTCCTGGACTTCAGCAGAAAGTTTCTCTGGAGAGCCTATATGCTCCTTAGGAACTATCAGAGTGTGGCCTTTTGAAACAGGGTTTATCTCCAATATTGCTATTGCCTTTTCATTCTCGCCTATTTTATAAGACTGAATATCTCCGAAAACAATTGAGCAGAAAATGCACTGCTGCCCCCCTGAAGATTCTTGCTGGCTTTTTATAAGGTTATTTTGTTTTAAGAATTCTTCAAACTCATCAGCATTCATTGATTCTATCTGGCTTTTGGCCATTTCTTTTTTATCTTCAGGAAATGTTGACTCTATTTGCTGGATAACCTGCTTTTTCAGGCTGTCTACTTGTTCTTGAGATAGCATAAAATGCTAATGAAGAATTCATTAATATATCTTGCTGTTTTTGGCCATTGGCTTAAAAGCTAAAAGAGCCTTCTCATATCAACTATCTGAACAGAATTGACATTTTCTATGTTTTTTAAAGAATTTTCAACTTCCTCAAGCTCTTTTTCTTCTGGCCACTCAAAAAAAGCAATTACTGCCTTTAATCCAAAAGCAATCGGCTCTTCAGCATACTCTCTGTTTTTTCCGCCTTTTTCTTCAATTATTTCTTTTGCCTCTTTCTTTATCTTTTCAAGATCTGTTTCAGGAGAAACCGGCATTATTTTTATCTTTATTCCTGCTGTTCCCATAGTAAGCTCTGACTGAAGAAGTTTATAAAGCTTTTGAGAGCTCCTGTTAAATGATTTGCCATCACAATGCTTAAAAACACCCATAATTTTTCTTTTAAATGATTCAGAATTATGAAAAGATTCTCGAGAGGATTGCAAAGGTTTCTGGACTGGATAAAGAAGAGATTGGAAGAAGGGTTGAGGCAAAAAGAGCAAAGCTTTCAGGGCTTATTAGTTATGAGGGGGCTGCACAGATTATTGCTGCGGAATTAGGGGTTTCTTTTGACAATGAAAGGCTGAAGATTAATGAGCTTTTACCAGGAATGAAAAAGGCCAATGTTGTAGGGAAGGTAATAAATCTCTCTCCTGTGAGGACTTTTACAAGGAACGGAAAAGAGGGAAAAGTGGCAAACCTTGTTATTGCTGACGAAACCTCCAATATTAAAGTAGTCCTTTGGGATACTAATCATATAGGGCTGGTGGAAAAAGGGGATGTCGGAGAGGGAAAGGTTATTGAAATTATGAATGCAAGCATAAGAAACAATGAGATTCATCTCGGGAGTTTTTCTGAGCTGAAATTAAGCAACGAAGTTTTTGACAGTGTTCAGACAGAAAGAGCCATCATGGAGAAAAACATATCTGATTTCAAAGTTTCAGACCATGCAAGCACCAGAGCCTTTATTGTTCAGGCATTTGAGCCGAGGTTCTTTTATGTCTGTCCTGAATGCGGAAAAAAACCCTCCAGGGAAGGGGAGAGTGATGTCTGCGCAGAGCATGGGAAAGTTATTCCTGAAAAGAGGGCATTGATGAATATTGTTCTGGATGACGGAACAGAAACAATCAGGGCTGTTTTGTTCAACGACAATCTTCGGGCAGTTGGGATTGAAAACCCAGAAGATCCTGACAAGTGCATGCGACAAAGAGAAGGCATTCTCGGAAAGGAAATGATTTTTTCAGGAAATGTCAGAACAAATAAGTTTTTTAACAATACAGAGTTTATTATTGATAAAGTAAAAGAAGTTGATATTGACGAGCTGATTGCAAAGCTTGAACAGAATCACTAAGATGCTAATAAAAACTCACTTAGCCATAACTGCTTTTGCTGTGCTGGCTTTTATTTCTTCTGCAGAGCATAAGCTTGTCTTTTCTTTGGTGGCAATGGCTTCTGCATTTATTCCTGACATTGATTCAAGGTTTTCTGTAATAGGAAGGCCGAAAATTGCAAGAATATTGCAGTTTTTTACAAAGCATAGGGGAATCACTCATAGCTTTACATTTCTTTTAATGGCTTCTGTGCCTTTAGCGCTGTTTTTTCCTGTTATAGCCCTTCCGTTTTTTTTAGGATATGGCCTGCATTTGTTTGCAGATAGCCTTACAAAAGATGGAATAATTCCTTTTTATCCTTACAGAAAAAAATCCTCTTGGATAATAAGGACTGGAGGGAGGACAGAAGCAGCTCTTTTTGTATTTTTTATCATAGGAAGCTTGTTTTTAATAGTTGGAAAGATTGGAGGCCTCTTTTGATGCTAAAGCAAGTGCCAATTGCTTTAATTAATTGTGCAACCTATATCTGCCAGTCAAGCAATCTTTATAAACAGAGATATTTTTGACTTTTTATGGCAATTAAAAAACCTGAAAAAGATGCTAAAAAAATAAAAGAGGCTGTTTCCGGAGATAAAGAGTCTGAAATGATTTCTGAAAAAGAGCCTCAGCTGACTGACTTGCCAGGGATCGGCCCTGCTGTTGCTGCAAAATTAGAGTCAGCAGGAATTTATGATTTAATGTCTCTTGCAGTCATGAGCCCTGCTGCTTTGGGAGATGCTGCAGGAGTGGGTGCTGCTGTTGCAAGAAAGGCAATTCAGGCTGCAAGAAATATGCTTGATCTCGGTTTTCAGGATGGGGTAGAGTATGCCAGAAAAAGAGAGAATATATTCAATATTACTTCAGGGAGTAAAAATCTTAATGAACTTCTGGGTGGAAGAGGTATTGAAAGCAGAGCCATAACTGAAGCTTTTGGAGCTTATGGCTCTGGAAAAACCCAATTAGGGCTCAGCCTGGCAGTCAATGTTCAGCTTCCTGCAGAGAAGGGAGGGGCAAGCGGAAAATGCGTTTTTATTGATACTGAGGGAACTTTCAGGCCTGCGAGAATAAAACAGATTGCAGAAAAGCTTGGAGCAAATCCTGAAAAGGTTTTAAAAAATATTTTTGTTGCCCGCGCATTTAATTCAGACCACCAGATTCTGCTTTTGGAAAAAATAGGAGAGATGATTAAAAATGGAGAGCCTATTAAGTTAATGATTGTTGATTCTCTGACAGCCCATTTCAGGGCAGAATTTTCAGGCAGAGGGCAGTTAGCAGACAGGCAGCAAAAATTAAACAGGTATCTCCATGATTTAATGAAGCTTGCAGAAACCTATAATCTTGCAGTTTATGTCACAAATCAGGTAATGGCAAATCCGGCACAGATGTTCGGAGACCCTACAACAGCAATAGGGGGAAATATAGTCGGACATGCAAGCACATACAGGATATATTTAAGAAGAGGGAAGCAAGGAAGCAGAGTCGCAAAGTTAATTGACAGCCCCAATCTTCCTGACAACGAGGCTATGTTTTTTGTAACTGAAGCAGGTGTTGTTGACGAGGCGTGAGCTTAACCCCCTTCTTCAGCTCTCTTTAATTTCAGCTTCAGCTTTCTCCAAAGAAAAAGCAGCATCTTTCAGCTTCTCTCTTGTTTTTCCCTCTTCTTTTTCTGCTTCTCCAATAATTAAATCTTCAGCCAGCTTAATATGCTCTTCTGCCAGCTCTATGTTTTCTTTATCCATTTTAGATTAAATAATATTAAGTATATAACTTTTTTCAATGGCGTTGTTTGTGCAAAGCAAATCAGAAACACAAACTAAAACGCCCCCACGAGGACTTGAACCCCGGTCTTTTCCTCCGCAAGGAAAGATTCTATCCAACTGAACTATGGGGGCCTTCAATGCATTGCCAAACTCCATTAATTTAATTCTCTTTAAAATATAAATCTTGTTTTTTTAATTAGTTGAAATTCAGTAAAGTGTGCTTTGCGTTAGGAGCCAGCAGCCGAATATCTCCTAAATTTGAAAGGCAATTTTTTCAATGGAAAAATCCGATAAAAACAGGCGATTGCTTTCCTCCAGGAAAGGGATTTTGCAGAGATGCTTATTTTGATTTATGATTTTCTTTTTGCATATTTTTCAACATCTTTTTTCAATGATTTGCTCAATTCAATGAATTTTCCTATTGGCATCTTTTTGCGCTTCCAGAGCTTCATTATTATTCCGTCTCTTTTGTCCCTCGGGATGATGTGGAAGTGGACATGGAAAATCCTCTGCTGTGCGCTATATCCGTCATTAAGGAGAATGTTGCATCCTTCATGATTTTTTCTCAATACTTTTGCAAAAAGAGAAACATGCTCAATAAGCTCGTGAAGTGTTTTTTTAGGGACATCTCCAATATTCTTGAAATGCTTTTTTGGAATTATTAAGACATGCCCGTCTTCTTTTCTCGGAAAATCAGTTGAAAGGAATGAGACTGTGTTTTCTGTTTCATTAAGAACCAAAAAAGGATATCCTCCATTATGCTCCCTCTTTTTTTTAATAAAACTGCAAAACAAACACTCCATTGCAAAATCAAGCTTAAGAGATATTTAAATTTTTTTAATCAAAATTTTCTTAACTGAAATTCCATTTGCTTTCACATAAAGAAATCCTGAATTGTTTTGTAAGAGTGCAGCTCTTTTTCATCAAACCATAAAGAGACTTCATGTCTGGCGTCTTTTTCATTTCCTGAAGCATGAATTAAATTTTTTACAGGAAGGCTGTTTTTATCTGCATAGGCGAAGCTTACATGCGCAAAATCTCCCCTGATTGTTCCGGGAGGAGCTGATTTCGGCTCTGTCCCTCCGACAATTTTTCTTACATTTTCAATAGCATTAATTCCTTCAAGAACAATTGCAACAACAGGCCCTTCAATTATATAATCTAAAAGCATTTCCCTCACTTTTTCCCCTCTTCTTTCTGCAATGTCCTCTGTGTAGTGCTTTTTTGCAAACTCTTTGTCAATCCATACTTGCTTCATTCCGATAATCTTTAATCCAGCATCTTCAAACCTTGAGATAATTTTTCCAACTATAGCCCTTTGAACGCCTTCTGGCTTAATTAAAACAAGAGTTCTTTCTATTGCCATGAAACACTGCTGAAAGGTTTATTTATAAAATTTTCTTTAGTGCTTATTTGAAGAATACTCTCAATCCCCAATAATTCACGGCTCTTTTTCAATAGAACTATTACTTTTTTATGCCAATCTTGAGGATAACTTCAGAAAAAAAATGTAAACTTTAAGAAAAACATTTATAAAGGAGCAATTTGTATATAGGTTTATTAAAAGGTGGTGAAAAATGAGAATTAAGGGGTTATATTCGGTGTTTTTTGCAGCATTTGCGTTTCTGGCAATTATTCTTTCAACTTACTTGATTTTTGCAGCACACGTTGTTACAACTTCTGACGGAGGTGATTCGTTCAATGTCAACGAGGATGTTGAATCGCTTTACAATATTTCCATAAACAACACTGATTCTGGCCAGACAGCAAACATAACGCAAGTCAATATAACTTTATGGGGAAATTTGGATTTTGAAGCAGGAACAGAAGGGACAGACGCTCCTGCAGTCTCGTTCAGCAACACCAGCACTGTTTTAAGCTGGACCAACTCTACAGGATACCTTATTAATGGAAGCGAAACAAAATACTTCTGGTTTAATGCAACTGCCACAACTCCAGGAATTTATAATATCAGTGTTTTGACCCTAAATGCTACGGGAGTTTCAGTGACAAACCTTTCTGTTACTGTCAATGATACAACAAACCCATTAATCCAATTTACAAACTTTACAGAAACGAATAACACAATTCTTTCAAGGACAAACATTGCAGTGAATGTAACTGCTTCAGACAACTCCGGAATTGATACAATTACTCTTTATCTGTACAATTCTACTGGACTATACCAGTCAAACACCTCAACCACATCGCCTTTTTTTGTAAATTTTACAAATCTTCCTGAAGGAGAGTATTACTTTAATGCAACAGTAAATGACTCTTTTGGAAACATGAACTCCACTTTGACAAGAATTGTTGAAATTGACATTTCCCCTCCTGTTGTGTATATTTCTTACCCCTCAAATGGGACAAGCTATTTTACAAATGTAAGCGAACTAAACTACACTTATTTTGAAACAAATCCTGGAAGCTGCTGGTATTCAATAAACGGGACAAACAGCTCAATTGAGAATATGGGAACAAACTTTACAAATGTTCCAAGCAGAGACGGGGCTAACAGCTGGACGCTCTACTGCAATGATTCTCTCGGAAATGAAAATTCCACAAGCGTAACTTTTAACAGGTATCTTTCTTCTTTTGTGTTTAATGGAACTGTTTATGATGTCGATGGAAATCCATTGAACAATACTCTAATCAATATAACTGTAAAAGATACCTCTTTTAACAGCATTGGTTCAATATCAGCATATACAAATGCTTCAGGATGGTTTAACATGGTTGTTTCAGGGCCTTCAAATGGAATGTATCAGCCAGTAATTACAAAGGCAAATGACAGCATGGGATACGTACAGTATATAGGCCAGAGCCTTCCTGCTTTTGATTCAAATACGCTGACAGAAATTGCAGGCACCTCTTTTTACCTTAGAGAGGCCGGAACAATAAACATAACTGCAATTAATTCTTCGGGAGACAGAATCAGCTTCAGATACCAGGTTAAGGATGTTAAGCTTGGATATTCTATTGCAGAAAACTTCAACTCGGCAGTTAGCGAGGCTGTTGTTTATGTTCCAAAAGAAAGAAATTACTCAATCATGATTTATCCTGATGAAAGCATGCCTGTAAGCTTTAACTGGAATAATTTTTCCTTAAATTATTCATATACTTTCGGCCAGAACCTCTCGAGATTTAATGCTACAACAAACACTCTCCATAAGCAATTTAACACTACCATGGGGTATGTGAGGGTTTACGGATACCTGAATTCAGAGGGAGGGGCTGCAGTTGGTGATTGGGATGAGTTCACTGTTGTCCCTTATCTATTAGAGCCAGGAGACATGGTTCACGTAACTTACGGGGATCTTCCATATAATCTAAGCTCGTTTTTTGATCAGGGAAGCCCAAGCGATACATATAATCTTACTTCAGGGAAGTATAATATCTCTCTCCCAACCACAATTGAAAATTCTGAGATGATTTTGTTTGCCACAGCAAGGAATGGAAGCTCTTATTATGGAGGGGTTAAAAACACTTCTTTTGTTTTGGGAGCGCAGCCTAATGGCGCAAATATAGAGATGAATATAACAATTTACGAGCTTTTAGGAAGTCCGGCTAACATAAGCATGGAATCAATGCCTTCAGGAGTCGTCAATATTTCTACTGCAAAGCAGTCCTTTAGTCTCATTAACAGCTCCAATGCGAGCCTTTCAGGAGTTTCGGCCCATATGGAGGTTACAGTTGATTATTCTTCTATTGGGGCAAAGGAATTTACATGGATGGAAGGCATAAGCCAGCAAGGAGGAAGCGCAACAATTCGGATACCTCTTATTAATGCCACAGGAATTAAGGAAATGAATGTTTTTGTAGGGGGAGGAAATTTTGCTCCTGTAAGGAAGTCGTACACCCAATCACAAATACAATCAGCCCAAAACATTACTATCAGCTCTTTTCAGCCTGGCGATGTAGGGGGAGAGGACATTAGCTCTGATTTGAAAATTGCATTGTTCATGTCTAATTCAACATGCGATGTCCCAAGCCCTTCTTCCAGTTGCGTAATCGGCTCTTCAGATACAGCAGGAGAGAATTTCAGCGAATTCAATCCGATAAAATCAATTATGGGAGGAGGGAAATTAAGCTTTAGAATGGGGCTTTTCTCAACAGGGATAATTGTGCATTATGTTAATGTCGATTTGCTTGCCTCAGGACCTCCTGATGCGCTGTTTGATGACTCTGCAAATGAGTCTACAGACGGAGAGTTTGGCGCTGCTATGAGATTTGGCTCTAACGGCCCTACTATCTATGATTATGTCCTCATATCGATGCCTTATACAGAAGGAAATTCTTCAACGACTGGCCTGAATGAAACGGCAGATGTTAATATTTCAATACCTCTGTTTTATGATGAGAACTGGAATGTTATCTGGAATACTTCCTCAAATGGGACAGATGCAAGCGCACTTGCAGGAAATTATTCTCATTATTCTTCCTATCAGAGCCAGTGGCAGGTTCTGATGACTGGAACAGTCTGCCACGAAAATGCCGATTCAATAAATGCGACAAATCCTTGCTATATCAATAAAACTGCAAATAGGGTGTGGGTGAGGCTCCCGCATTTCTCGGGTACAGGACCTCAAATTTCAGGAGAGGTCGTTACAGCAACAACTTCAACCAGCAGCAGCTCTTCTTCATCCAGCAGCAGCGGCGGAGGCGGAGGAGGAATTGGAATCAGCATTTCAGGCATTAAGAAAAAGTCCCATACTTGGACAAAAATCACTCCTGGAAAGGTTTCAATAATGAAAAACTTTGACAAAGAAATAGGAATTAAGGAGATAAGAATAGAAGTGAATAATGAGGCA
>JALUUW010000072.1 GCA_027021195.1 Candidatus Pacearchaeota archaeon
TTAAAATTGATGAGCACTATGCTGAACTTTTGCCAGAAGACAAGGTTACTGCAATTGATGAGCTATTGAAAAAGCATGAACATGTGGTTATGATTGGCGACGGAGTGAATGATGCTCCTGCCCTTGCCAAAGCCCATGTTGGAATTGCCATGGGGGCTATTGGCTCAGATATAGCAATAGAAACATCTGATATAGCGCTAATGCATGATGATTTAACAAAAATCAATTATCTGATTGACTTGAGCAAGAGAACAATGTCTGTTGTCAAGCAGAATGTTTCTATTTCAATCTTAATTAAAGGCTCTTTTGCTGTTTTGGCATTCCCAGGAATTGTTACCTTATGGATGGCTGTAGCAATTGGGGATATTGGGCTGAGCTTAGCTATTATACTGAATGCCCTGAGGATTGGAAGAAAAGGGCAAAAGCATTAGCACAGGAATTTAAATAGTTTTTATCTTCTATAGAAAATTAGCAAGAGAAATTAATACGCTTTCAGGAAATTATTTAAATAATCATAGTGTTTTGTTTAAAAGACATACTTTGGAGACGAAAAAGATGTTCTCAAAAAAAGAGTATGAAACCTTAAGCAAATTCCGTAAGTGTAATTATGTAAGTGAAGAAGATAAAGACATTGTCTATAGGTTTTCAAGTATAGGATATGTAAGAAGAGGTTTTTCTACTTTAGAAGGCGAGGTTAGAGAAACAGCAAAGCTGACTTCTTTAGGAAGAGAGATTATTGATAGAGAAAGAATTCTAAGAAGCCCTATAAAGAAAGTTCTTTATTACCTGTTAAACTCTATCTATTGATATTCTGTTAATAAAAACAGGAGTTTCCAGACCAGTAAACCTTCCAAAGTTGTTTGGATAATCCTTAGCCATGAGATATCAACAGATTGCTTCACTCAAACAGCTTTGAAACAGAAATCCCTTTTTCAGACCTGTATATTGCTTCAGCAAAAATTCCTGAAACATCTACGACCTCAACATCGTTTTTTTCCCTGTAAATTGTGTTGCTGGTCATAATGGCATAAAAGCTCTTTTTAAGCTCTTCTGTTCCTTTTGTAAAAAATCCATGGGTTCCGTAACAAAATAATTTTTTAGCCCCTTTTCTCCTCAAAAGCTCTCCTGCCTTGCATAATGTCCCTCCAGAATCAATAATGTCGTCAACTATCAGTATGTTTTTTCCTTCAACATCTCCAACAAGCTCCATGCTGTCAACCTCTCCTGCTCTCGGCCTTGTCTTGCTTATTAATGCAAAAGAATAATCATGTCTTTCCACATCATGCTCCTGAGCTTTTTCCAGTTTTTTAAGAAACGCCTTTGCCCTCTCTGCTCCTCCTGCATCAGGAGAGACTACCGCAAGGTTTTCCAGACTGCCAGGATGGTTTTTTCTTAGGTGTTTTACAGCCTCTGGAAAGCTGTAGAGATTGTCTACAGGGACTTCTGGAGGATAAATTCCCTGAATCTGCGCTGCATGAAGGTCCATTGTTATTATTCTTTTTGTTCCAGAAGAGATTGAATTTGCAAGAGCCCTTGCAGATATAGGGACATGGGGCTTGTCCTTTCTGTCTTTTCTGCTGTAAAACATGTTTGGAAGAACAAAACTCACGCTGTTTGCAGAAGAGCTTAAAATCAGGTCTTTTAGCAAAAGAAGCTCAATCCACCACTCCTGAGGATTTTTTGAAGAATCATGAATAAAGTAAATATCCCTCTCCCTCATATTTGAAGGGACATGCATATCTATCTCTCCGTTCCTGAAATGGCTTACAGAAACCTCTTCCAAAGGAACAGAAATACTGTGCACTGAATGAAAATATGATTTTATTTTCTCAGCAAAATCCCATGCTTTTGAATTCCTGTCTGCAAGCAGCATTAAATCATCCATGCACTCAAGTGCATCAATCTATTTAAATTAATTGCTATACAAGAGTGTATAATGGGCCGGAAAAATTTATTGTAATTATGAAATGGTTAAAAATAGAAAAGGTTATAAATACTTCTATTCCAAAAATATTATGGGCAAAAATAGCTTATCTGGAAAAAGTGAAGAAGGATTAGTTAAAAAGCTAGCTAAACCATTTATAGCTGGCATGGCATCAGCAATTATGCTTGTTCCCTCTTTATCTTTGGCTGGAGGGGCGATGACCTGTTACTATCCTAAAACCTGTAAAGAAATTGTTTCAAGTGAATACTCTACAGGAGGAGGAGACAGTGTTATTCAATATATAGAATTGGATTGTAGAACAAAAGAAGGAGAGTATGTAAAATACATTGATAGAATGGGAAGTGTTGGAGGATTTTTTGGAGTTGGGCGTTTTACTCAGCCAGATAAAATCTATTTCAGAAAAGGGAATGAAGACGAACTGCAATGCAAATAATTTTTTAACTCTCTAAGATATCTTTTTCTATGGTCACAGAAAAAAGAAAACAGACTTTTCTGTTGATTTTTTTAATCTCTTTGCTTTTCATAATCAACTACTCTTTTCTTGACAAGGCATTAATCAGCTTTTTGGATGAGAAAGAGGAAGTGTTTGTTGAAAGAGTGATAGACGGGGATACAATTGTGATAAATGAGGGAAAAAGGGTCAGGCTTCTTGGAATTAATGCCCCTGAGAGAGGCGAAGATTATTACAGAGAGGCGAAAATTTTCCTTGAGAGCAGGATTTTGAATAAAACAATAAAGCTTGAATTTGGGAAAGACAAACATGACAGGTACAACAGGCTTTTGGCATATATTCATTCTGGTGGAAAAAATATTAATCTTGAATTAGTAAGGAGAGGGCTTGCTAATTTTTATTTTCCTTCTGGAAAAGACCCTTATTATCCTGAATTCACAGAAGCATGGAAAGAGTGCGTTAGAAGCAAGAGGAATTTATGCAGAAAATCCGATGAGAGATGTTCTGAATGCATTGAGATTAAAGAATTTGATTACTATGGCGAATCTGCAGTATTCCGCAACAAATGCCATTTTGAATGCAACCTGACAGGCTGGGAAATAAAAGACGAGGGCAGAAAGAAGTTTGTTTTCCCTGAATTTATTTTAAATGCAGGAAGAAGTGTCAGAGTGAAGGTTGGAAACGGTACCGACAATAAAGAGGAGCTCTTCTGGAAAATCAGAAATTCAGAAGGGCACGTATGGACAAAAACAGGAGATACTTTGTTCTTAAGAGACAGAAGCAAAGGGCTTGTTTTGTGGAGAAGCTATTGAAAAAAGTCCGGTGCTTGCTCACTCTCATTATTGCAAATATGTTAATCAAATTAATAATTCTGCAGTACAGCAATTTTTTTAAACAAATCCGCTTCAGTTGGATAATGATGGGGTTAAAAGAGGGATTAAAGGACGAGGCATTCAGAAAAGCGATTTTTGAAATAAGGGAAAAAATAAACAGAGTAGATATTTCTTCTGTCACTAAAATGGGCCTTCATAGAATAGTCGACAGGCATGTTGATGAATATCTTAGAGATGATAAATCCTATTCTCAAAAAAGGAGAAATGCATGGGAGCTGAGAAAAATGTATAATGATATTAACAACAGCCTCTTAAAGAGAGACAATGTCATAGATTTGGGATATTTTCTTGAAAGAAGACTTTCCAAAACAGCAAGCGACATTAAATAAAAGAGCAAGATTTATATCACTTCACTTGAATAAATATTAAAATGAATTACTCAAAAAAAAGTCCAAAATACTCGCTTGCAACTGAAAGGCTGATAGACAAGAGAAGAAAAGAGATAGAATCATTAGACATTCCTGAGGAGGAAAAAAAGAGGGTTCTTGATTTTTTTGAATTCTATCTTGAAAAATACGGGGAGGATAGAATGAAATATTTTGAGAGCAGAATAGCCCTTCAGGAAGTCCAGAGCCATCCTGAGAAATACAAAAGAATAAAGTCATTAATAAGAAGGATAAAAAGGATTATGGGATATTACAAAAAAAGGGCTGAGAGAGACTGGGAGTATGTTAATGGAAAAGCCTCAGTGCTTGAGAGGATTGCCAGAGAGAACGGAATTGGGGAGATTATCAATCTTGATGAAAAAAGAAAAAGCAACAAAAAGCCTTAAATACCGCTCCTTTCCTTTAATTCTGTAGACTAGGTCAGCGGGTTAGCCCTCCGCTGCTTGCAAACGGGCTTTATGGCAGACTGCAAGGAGGGGCGTGATAAGTGCGTTGAAAAGTCTTTGTTCGGACGTTGACGCTTTGTCTGCTTTGATCTTGCAGATGCGAAACGGGTCAGGCCTTGATCGGAGCAGCCCTAAACATTTGTTAAGGTGCTTAGCAGGTAGCAGAGCCGAGGAAGAATGAAGGTAGCTTTTCAGCAATCTTTGAG
Organism: Candidatus Pacearchaeota archaeon; assembly: GCA_027021195.1. Taxonomy (GTDB): domain Archaea; phylum Nanobdellota; class Nanobdellia; order Pacearchaeales; family GW2011-AR1; genus JALUUW01. The sequence continues at coordinate 4,328 of JALUUW010000072.1, forward strand.
CAAACCTCCGAGTCTACACTTTTGTTTCCTCAAAACATTAATAAACCTTCCACAATTTATACAAAAAAAGAAAGAGGTATCAAATGCCGTATGCAGCAACGCACATTCTTGGAGCTATAATTCTTGCTGAATTATTCAGAGGTTATTTTATAAAAGACAATAAAAAATTTCCGAGATACTATATTCTCGCGGCAGCAATAGGAGGAATCATTCCTGATTTGGACATAGGAGCGTATTATCTTTTGTATTTTTTCGGATTCTCGTATGACCAAATCCACAGAACATTCCTTCACACAATATTTGTTCCAATCGCCCTTTTTTCAGCAGGAGTATTTTTTCTTAAGACAGGAATAAAATCCAGTGAGATAAGAAAAAGGCATTTAAGGCTTTCAACCCTCTTATTCATATTTGCAGGAGGAAGCATCCTTCATTTGATTCTTGACAGCATTCTGGCAGGATACATAATTCCTTTATATCCTCTGGCATATTACTCTCTCGGATTAAATATAGTAAGCTCTCTTCCAGAAGGGTTCAGGGGAATAATAGCTCCGACTATTGACGGAATCCTTATTTTGTTCTGGGTTTTCTGGATGGAGTTTAAACTGAAGATAAGCGATTATTTTTGAGCACTCTTGCAGTTATTCGCAATAATGTTTAAAAACTCTCTGCCTGAATGTTTTTCATGAAAATAAAGGCAGATCTTCACAACCATTTTGCAACTATTGGAAGTGACATAAATAATTTTAATGAAGCAATAGATGCAATCAGAAAGAAGCTTGGAGAAGGAGGGATTTGCGGATTAGTGAATTTTGAAGACAAAAGATATGAGGCTTTTTCAGGGCTGAAAGGCTATGAGAGAGAAGACATTGGAAATGCTGTTTATGTCCCTGAAAAGCAGGTTTTGGTTGTCAAAGGGCAGGAAGTTCCTACAAAACAAGGGCATCTTCTTGTCTTAGGGCTGCAAAAGGATGTGTTTCTTAGAAAAGCAAGAAGCCTTGAGGACACAATAAAAGAGGCAAGAGACAACAACGGAATAATAATTGCAGACCATCCATTTTACAAGTGCGGGATTGGAAATTATCTTGCTAAAAACGAAAAGCCTCTTGAAGAAATTGATGCTATAGAAGTTTATAACGGTGAGGCTAATTTGTACATCCCGCTAATTACTAGGATAGGTACAAACACTAAAGCCCAGGTTTTTTATGAGTTTGCAAAAAAATATTATCCTGATTTGGGAAGTTTTGTATCTTCTGATGGACACTCACTGTATGAAATCGGCTCATCATGGATGAAAATTCCTGAGCCTTGTTTAAAAAACTCTGAAACACTCACAAAGTCACTGAGAAAAGGGATAAAAATACCCCGATCAGAAGGCGAAGAAAAAAGAGGGAAAATTGTTTCTTATGTCGGAGCTGTAAACCATGTCCTTGAATTAGTTGCTCATGTTCCTTGGAAAAAAATAGGCAAATAGCCTGCATTGCAAAGGTTGAATGGCATCAGCAAAAACTTAATAAACTCAAATATCTTAAGTAAAACATGAAAAAAGGTGATAAAAGAGGCCAGTTTTACATTCTCACTGCAATCATCTTTGTGGTGATTATTATGGGATTCTCAGTAGTCTCAAACTATTCTAAGAAGAAAGATTATGTGAGGCTTTATGACATAAGGGAAGAGCTTGGAATTGAGAGCGGAAAAGTAATAGATTACGGAACTTACAATGAATTAAATGAAAATGAAATGAGCAATCTTGTGAGTGATTTCGCAACAAAATACTCTGAGTACGCTGGAGAAGGAAGAAACCTATATTTTGTTTATGGGAACAAAAACAAAGTCAATGTTTTAAGTTATGAGGAAATGACTTTCGGAAAGCTGACCATAGATATGGGGAAGAGGTCGAGAAGCTCAAGAGAGACTGGAGGGAAAGAATTCAAAAAAGAAGAAGAGGAATTTCCTGAAAAAGAAAAAGGAGAACACAGGTCAGACAAAGTTGACGTTGAGCTTGGTGGAAAAAAGTATGAGTTTGAACTAAAGTCAGGGGAGAATTTCTATTTCATTGTTTCCCAGGAAATAGATGGTGAAAAATATGTAGTAGGCAATAATTAAGATGGCCTTTAAAAAAAAACCTGAAAAAAATTCAAACGCTCTTATGTCGAAAAAAGGCATAAGCATAATGATTGGATATGTTCTTCTTATATCAGCTGCAGTGGTCATGGGGGCTATTGTTTACCAGTGGATGAAAACCTATATTCCAAGAGAGCCGTTAAAGTGCCCTGATGGAATCTCGTTGATGGTAAAGAATGCTGAATGCAACACCACAGGAGAGTGGATTTTAAATCTCACGCTAAAGAACAACGGAAGGTTTGATGTAGACGGATACTTCATATATGCAACAAATGAGTCAGGCCAAGAGCTGGCAACAATAGATCTTGCAAATTACACTTCACTCGGAAAAAATACTGACGGGCTTGTTGTTTTTAGTGATAAATTCAGGGTAAATAAGGAAAAGCAGAACATATTCAATCTTACTGGATCAGGAATTAACCAGATATATACAATAGAGATTCTCCCTGTAAAATCAATTATAAAGGACAATAAAAAAAGGCTTGTTAACTGCGGGAGCGCAAAAATAAAAGAGACTCTTACCAATTGCAAGGATCCAAATGGATAAACAAAAAGTCCTTTGAGCAATTTCTTTAACAACACTGCCAAAAAGCGTTAATCCCGCTTTACAGCCAAAAGAAAGAATTTAAAAAGCTAAATGTTTTATAAATATCAATGAATAAGGCATCAAATATTAATAAAAAAAGAGGGGTATCTCCAGTTGTTGCAACAATATTGCTTGTTTCAATAGTCGTAGTCATAGGACTTATTGTTTTTTTATGGTTCAGAGGAGTTACAAAAGAGGCAATAACGAAATTTGGGACAAATATCGAGCTTGTATGCAATGATGTTGAATTCGATGCAAGCTATTCAGGAGGGGTGCTTTCTGTTGTAAACAGAGGGAATATCCCTATCTTCAAAATGAAGCTTAAGATTTCTGAATATGGAAGCTATGAGACAAAAGATATTGAAGAACTCTCTGAAAAATGGCCTCAGGCAGGATTGAATCAGGGGAAGACCTTCTCTGACAGAATTGACATTGGGGAAGGGACTTCTGAGGAAATAAAAATAGTTCCTGTCCTTATAGGAGATTCCGGCAGCGGCCAGAAGACTTTTGTATGTGATGAAAAAAGATACGGATATGAGCTAACAATATAAAATGCCCAAGCATAAAAAAGGACTATCTCTTGTAATTGCAACATTGATACTGGTTCTTTTATCATTGGTTCTGGCAGGCGTCGTGTGGGGAGTTGTAAATAAAATAATTAAAGAAAAAGTTGATGAAGTAAATTCATGCTTTGGAAATTTCGAGAAAGTTACGATAAATAACAAATATACCTGCTATAATTACAGCTCAAAAGAGCTTCAGTTCTCGATAAGCATTGCAGACATAAGCATTGACGAGCTTATAGTGTCTGTTTCAGGAGACATTCAGACGCAGAGCTTTAAGATAACTAAATCAGGATCTGAAATCAGCATGGTGAAAAACTACAAAAGCTCTGATCCAATAATAAAGCTTCCTGGAGAGAATGCAGGAAAGACATATCTTTTCAACACAACCAATATAGGAAAGCCGTCTTCAATAAAAATAGCTCCTGTAATAAACAAAAAGCAATGCCAGGCCTCTGATGAGCTGAATACCATTGATGACTGCAGGATTATGGCATACCAGTAAAAAATGAAAAAATACAAAGCAAAAAAAAGAAAAAAGTTTAATCCAATTCCTTGTTCGGGAAAAGCGCAAGTGTGGGTTGAAACAGTTATCTATACTCTCATTGCATTTGTAATGCTCGGAGCAGTTCTTGCTTTTGTGAAGCCGAAAATAGAAGAGATTCAGGACAAAGCAATTATTGAGCAGACATTAGGAGTGATAAAAGACATCAACACCCTTATACTTTCGGTTATTCAGGGAGGTCCTGGAAACAAAAGGATAATTGAGATGGAGATAAAAAAAGGACAGCTTGAAATAGACGGAAAAAATGACAGGATTGTCTTCAAAATTGAAAGCAGATATGCCTACAGCGAGCCTGGAGAAGATGTTCCTCTTGGAAGCGTAACTGCCCACACTAAAAAGAGGGGCAAGTTTAATATAATAAGTCTGACAAGTAACTATAGCGGGGAATACAATATTACATACAAAGGAGGAGATAACATAAAAACAATAACCAAGTCTTCGACACCCTACAAACTATCAATATCAAACAACGGGAGAGTGGGGAATTACACCTTAATAAATATAGAGGTTGAATAGGAAATGAAAAGCGAAAAAACAAACATAATGGAGTACAAAAAAGTCAATATAGACTTTTCTCCAGTTGTTCCGCCTTTAAAAAAAACAGCAGACAAGACGAAAATTGATGTGAGGTACAGCCTGATTGCGCCTTTTGCATTTGCCCATATCTATTGGGATCCAAAAGTTTCTGAAATTCTTTATGATGTGGAAGAGCCACTATTAACCATAGAAGAGGCAAAATACAAGGAAGAGATAACCTCTGCAATGAAGAACATGATTAATTTCGGAGGAATCGTTGAAAAAGGAGACAAGCCTCTCCTTGATTACATAGACCGGATGCTGAAGGTTCTTGCTACTGAATTTGGAATGAATCTCTCTTATGAAAGCTACAGGAAAATATACTACTACCTCTGCAGAGATTTTCTTGGATTCAATGAAACAGACCCTCTTTTAAGGGATTATTTTGTAGAGGACATTGAATGTAACGGAGCCAATAGCCCCATTTACATTGTCCACAGGGTTTACAGGAACATAAAAACAAATGTTGTATTCAAGGATATTGAAAATCTTGCGAGTTTTGTTGAGAAGCTGGCGCAGAGATGCGGGAAATACATCTCTTACGCAAATCCGATTTTAGACGGCTCTCTGCCTGACGGAAGCAGAGTTAATGCAACATACACTCAGGACATTACAAGCAAAGGGCCTACATTCACAATAAGAAAATTCACTAAAACCCCCTGGACTCCTCCACAGCTTATTTCCTTCAATACATTAAGCCCTGAAATGCTCGCCTATCTCTGGCTGCTTGTCCAGTATAAGATGAATATCCTGATTATAGGCGGAACTGCCTCGGGAAAAACAACTCTCTTGAATGCAATTGCTTTTTTCATAGCCCCTGAGGCAAGAGTTGTCAGTATTGAAGATACAAGAGAGCTGAACCTTCCGAGAGAAAACTGGCTTCCAAGCGTAGTAAGAGGGGCAATAGGAGTTGGAAATACAGGAGAAATAGATTTGTTTGCCCTGCTAAAAAGCTCATTCAGGCAGAATCCTGACTATGTTATTGTAGGCGAGGTAAGGGGGAAGGAAGCTTATGTTCTGTTTCAGGGAATGGCATCAGGCCATTCATCTATAAGCACAATTCATGCAGATTCTGTTGACACTGTTATTAAAAGGCTTGAAACACCTCCTATTGAACTCTCTCCAACACTTCTGAATGTCCTTGACTGTGTATGTATCATGACTCATGCCATTGTTAACAACGAAGAGACAAGAAAGCTCAAAGAGATTACAGAAATAATCAATGTAAATCCTGACGGAGTTGCAATAACAAACACTCCTTTTGTCTGGAATCCCCAGGATGACCAGTTTTATTCCAAAGGGAGCAGCAAGATACTTGAAAAAATCTCCATGAGATACGGATTAAAGCCAGAGGAGATTGAGCTTGAGTTTAGAAGAAGGGTCCAGTTGATTTACAGAATGTACCAATACAAGGTATTTGAATTCAAAAAAGTGCAGGACATAATCAATGAATACTACAAAAATCCAAAAGGAGTCCTGAGAAGATTTGGGGTTGAGTGATTTATTTTTAGATTTCTTTAAGGCACTTATTCAAATGAGATTATGGGGAAATCTCTGTTATAGTCATTGATGAAGTTCCTCCCTGAACATTTGGAGCCCATCCAGGCTCTTTATTCAGGTATATTGACTGAGGAGAGTAAGTTCCTGTTTCAGCCTCATAAAGATACCAGCATCCTCCAGAAGGAAAGGCTTTTACCTTGAATGTAATAGGATTTGTTCCTCCTGCATTCATAACATAAGAAAGAGTGTCCCCGTATGCAGCTGCAGTAGCAAAATATTCTGAATTTTTAAACAATGTTATTATGTTGTAGCATTGCCCTACTAAATTAGGGCCTTTAAGATTGTTATATCCTATTAAGCTGAGCTTGACATCTATTTTAATCCTGCTTCCGCTGTTTATTGGAGTTATTTGTTCAGAAAAGATTTCAGTTCCAACCTCTACTCTTGAGCCTCCTGGAAGAGTTAAATAATCAACATAATAAGGATCATTTGGAGGATATCCTCTTCCATGAGTTGGACTAGAATCAGCTATACTTTTAAACTGGTCTGTCTGGGTGTTAATAACCTGCAGGATTTTCCCTCCTAAAGCTCTGCTTCCACTGCCGACACTCCCGCTTCCTCCAACATCATCAACGCCGTCTGCAAAGCCTGCAGGAATTCCAGTAATCTCGCTCCAGTCAACACCGTCTTTTACTGAATCAGGAACTGTCGGATCAGCTTCCTCAATCTCGTTTGCTGAGTGGCCGAATACGCCTGGATTATTGTAAGCAGAGTTGTAAGCATAAACCCCCATCCCTGCAATGATTATGAGTACAGCAGCTATTAAAGTGTAAAGAGCCCTGTTTGAAAAAGATATTTTAAACTGAATATTTTTCACCATTTTTATAATTTAACAAAGAAAAAGAAGTTTTTAAATATTACCTTCATCTTGAAATTGCTAAAGATCGCTAAAAAATTGCGAAAAGAAAAATTAATATGGAAAAGAAATTCAAATTTATAGAGCATACTGCAGACATAAAGTTTCAGGCTTTTGGGAAAAGCCTTGAAGATGCTTTTAAAAATTCTGCTCTGGCAATGTTCAATGCAATGCATGATGGGAAAGTTAAAGAAAAAAATATAGCCAAAATAAAGGCAGAAGGAAAAGACTTTGAAAGCCTTCTTTACAATTTTCTTGAAGAATTCTTGGTTTTGTTCGACAGCGAAGGGTTTTTTCTCTCAAAAATAAAAAAAATAAAAATTGATAAAAAAAATTTCAAGGTTGAAGCAGAAGCTGTTGGGGATGATGCAGAAAATTATGAGATGCACGCAGACGTAAAGGCAGTAACCTATAATGACATGTTTGTGAGATATGATAAAAATTCAGGCAAGTGGATTATCCAGGCGGTTCTGGATGTATAGGTGCTAAAAAACCATGGAAAAAAGTTTAAATAAGAGTAAAGAAGATTCTAATCATGAAAGCACTGGAAGCTGATTTTCAGGGAGAAGGGAAATGGAATAATCTCTCAGAAAGTGAATTAAATCGGATAAGGAAAACTGCAGAGATTCAGATAAGAGAGTATAAAGAGATTCTTTGTTCAGAAAGAGGCCATGAAGAAATAATGAGGTGTCTTGGAGGGATTCACGGACTAAAGCAATGCCTTAAATTTCGTACAATAGATGAATTTGAGGCAAGGTTAGGGCACCTTTCCAGAATAAGAATTGATGAGATTGCAAAAAGCTCTGTAGAGGGAGTTTACTTAAGAGAGTATCTTGGAATTGGGAAGCATGAGAGAACAAACCAAAACAAATTGAATTTTCTTGAGGGGTATATTGATAGAGTTAAATTTGTCTATGCAATGATTTTGGCAGCAGAAATTCAATAAATAATTTAAACCCTGCCTGTATTTTTTAATTATGAAAATAAAAAAAATCTCAACAGACACTTATGAAATTCCCAAAGAAGGGTGCATGAATGTTCATGGAATAGTGTATGCCAGTGAGAAGATTATGAATGCAATTAAAGAGGATAAAACTCTTGAGCAGGTAAAAAATGTTGCATGCTTGCCGGGGATTCTGAAAGCATCAATTGCTGTATCAGACGCACATCAGGGGTACGGCTTTCCAATAGGAGGTGTTGCAGCCTTTGACATAGACAAGGGAGTCATATCTCCAGGAGGAGTAGGGTATGACATAAACTGCTCAGTGAGGCTTCTAAAGACAAATCTTACAAAAAAAGATATCCTTGAAAGGCAGAAAGAAGTTGTTGATGCTCTTTTCAGGAAAATTCCTTCAGGGGTTGGAAGAGGAAGCAAATTCCAGATTACAAAAGAAGAATTAAAAAATCTTCTTGAAAAAGGCGCAAAATATATTGTAGAAAAAGGGTATGGGGTGAGAGAAGATTATCTTCATACAGAAGAAGAGGGATGCATAAAAGGGGCTGATGCGTCAAAAGTTTCAGAAAAAGCAATTAAAAGGGGAATAGGCCAGTTGGGAACTCTTGGAGCGGGAAATCACTTTCTTGAAGTGCAGTATGTTGATGAGATTGCTGATTCTGAAACTGCAAAAGTTCTTGGATTAAAAAAAGACCAAGTTACAATAATGATTCACTGCGGCTCCAGAGGGCTCGGCCATCAGGTTGCTTCAGATTACATTAAAAAAATGGAAGAAGAGTATGGATTTGAAAAGCTTCCTGACAGAGAGCTTATTAATGCTCCTATAAAAAGCAGGCTTGGAAAAGATTACCTTGCTGCAATGGCTGCTGCTGCAAACTTTGCTTTTGCAAACAAACAGCTTATAACTCACTGGGTAAGAGAGGAGATGACGCATATATTTTCAGGAACAAAAGAAGTAAAAATAGATGTTGTTTATGATGTCTGCCATAACATTGCAAAGATTGAAGAGCATATTGTTGATGGAATAAAAAAAGAAGTATGCGTGCACAGAAAAGGCGCAACAAGGAGTTTCGGTCCTGGAAGAAAAGAGATTCCTGAAGCCTACAGGAAAATCGGGCAGCCAGTAATCATTCCAGGAAGCATGGGCACTTCATCATACGTCCTTGTAGGAACAAAAAAAGCAGAAGAGCTCTCTTTTGGAAGCACAGTCCATGGAGCAGGAAGAGTAAAAAGCAGAAGCAGTGCGATAAAAACATTGAGAGGAGGGGAAATAAAGGAAAAACTTCAAAAGAAGGGGATTGAAGTGAAGTCAGGGAGCCTTAAATCCCTTGCAGAAGAAGCTCCGCAGGTTTACAAGGATATTGACGAAGTTGTGAGGGTTGTTGATGAGCTTGGGATAAGCAAAAAGGTTGCAAAACTCAAGCCTCTTGCAGTTGTGAAGGGTTAAAAAGATTTATAAAATACCTTTTCCTAAATATTTAAGGAAAATAAAATGAGGTTCATAAAAAAATCATTGTTTGGAGTATTTTTATTCCTGATAATAGTTTCTTTAGGGGCAACTTCTGCTGCTGGTTCCTGCCAGGTTACTGACAGATCTTCGTGCAATCCCGACAACACTGTCTTAGGACTGTCTGATGTTTCAAATGCTCATGGGGAGACATATGACGAGTCAAATTATGCAAAAGTGGTCTGCTGTGATTTTGCTGGTTCGCATTCTTGCGATGGCTCAAACAAAATTGTCGGGCTTTCTTCAATAACGAATGCCCATGCTGAAATTCCTTCTTTAAGCAATTACGGGACAAATGTTTGCTTTGGAAATCTTGTCTGCAGGAGCACTAATTCCGACTGCGACGCTGATGAAACACTAATGCTTTCCCTCACTTCAGAAACAAATGCGCACCTGTCAAACAGTTCAATTTCAGCTGTCAAAATATGCTGCAGAAGCTCTACAATTCCATCAGCATACTGGGCAGACACTAATCAAGACTATATAGAAGAGGCTTTTGTTGCTATAGGAACAACAAAGATACTTCTTATATTAAAGAATTCAGGGTTGCCTGAAGGAACAAGCGTTGATTTCAGCATTTATGAGTATGATACCTGGCCGCTTGACGGGTATATAAGAACAATAACTGGAACAGTCAATGCAGAAGGGAATGCAATTGCAACATGGACAGTAACTCAAGAAGACATAGACACTGCAAGCGCAAGCCCTCTTGAAGGGGCTCTTGAAAATTTCTATTTTAAGGCAAATGGAAAAGTAAGCAACGACTTAAATATAACTCTTATTGAAGAAAGCTACTGCCCTTCAATAGGAATATGTGCAGACTATCAGACTCAGGGAAACTGCGAAGTTGATTTATGCGGAGTTGCTGAAGCAAGCCTTCCGGACATTGACTGCAGCCAGAGAGACATAGACTGCCAATGCAGCTGGGTTGTTAATGAAAGCGGTCCTGATAAGTGCGCTCCAACATACACTATAAGGAGTCAGGATGGAGCAACAGCAGAAGGAGCTGAAGAAGGATTCACTGTCCCATCAAGAATAGGAACATGCACTTACAATGAAGATACTGAAAGCGATGATTGTGAAGACGGGCTTTTAACTTATTCATGGAAGGCAATCTGGGAATGGGATCCTGCAAATGTATTCCAAACAAATCCTGACGGAGATGACTTCGTCAATGATGAGACAGGGTGGCACTATGACCCATTCAATCCCGATGGTTCAAGAGCGTCTGAAAAGTGTGTTGACGGAAGCAATGTTATTCCGTGTCCAGCGCGAATAAAAATCCCTTTCTTTAACATCTACAATCTGATTGCAACAATATTATTTATTGTGCTCATTTACTTAATCCTGAGAAAAAACAAAATCATCCCTCCATTGTATAAAAAGAAAAAGAAAAAAAAGAAATAGAATGAAAGCAAATGAAAAGAGGTATATTATTTTTATTTTTTCTATTCTTTTTTTCAATTAATTCGCTTGCATCAGTTTATGCAGCTATCGAGATAGGAAATGTATCCCACTCAATAGAGAAGCAATACTCTCCAAAAGGAGTTATTAAGGGATGGATAAATATCAGTCTTGACAATGAGCCAATAGACTCTTTATTTGAAACAGGAAGCGGAGACAAAATCAGCCTCATAAGCCTTCTTGGAAAAAGCCCGAATGCTGAATACTCCTGCAATCCAAGCAACTGCGAACAGGATTACAGTGCAGCAAACGGGGAGCAGGAAAAAACATTCAATCTTAATGCAAAAGAGTCTGCAATGGTTGGATTCAGGTTCCGTGGAAATGTATTTAATATAAACTCTGTAAAATTCAATATCTACAGCAACTCTCAGGCTTCTTGCTATAATCAGCTAAAAATAGATTTTTTTGACGACAGTGAAACTGACATGGGAAACAATAAAGTATCTGGAGGAGATTGCTCGTTTCTAAAGAAAACAGGATGTTTCAACAGCTCAGAAAGCACTGAAGAATACACTATAGGAAGCACTCCTTATTGCCAAAAGATAAGGCTTACAGAGTCTCCGGGGTTTAAAGTCGGGGCATGGGTAAAGAAAGTGAGCGGAAACAGAAGCATTACTATGTCAATTTACGATCAGCTTGGAGAAGAAAAAACAAGCTGCATCCTTCCTGAAGCATCTGCAAATGGAGGAGAGATTTACTGTGATGTTGAATATCTTGTTACAGAGCAGAGAGACCATTATGTTTGCATTTATTCATCTGGAGGAAGCGGAGAGTATAAAATAAGAGGGTATTCTGATTCACAAGGGTGCGGATTTTATGGAATTCCTGTTCAGCCAGCAATCGCAGCATATCAGATTTTTGGAGAGGGAAAGGCATTCGGAGCTGTAGGAGATTTAAATATAACAAACTCTCTTCCAAACGGAAATGCTTTGGGAGAGCTTTTCAAGGATTATCTTATTGAAAGATACGGAGAGGGAATTGACTGCTCAAGCGAGTGCGTTGTTCCTTTAAAAATTACTGCTGAAGAAAGCCAGACAATTACTCTTAAGGGGCTTCAGATTGAATATGAAAAAGACTCTGGACAGGTTACTGAATATAATTTTTACGAGCTTTCAGAAAAGCCTGCGGTTATAAGCGCAGATTTTCAAAAAATCAATCTAAGCAATGCCAATTTTTCTGTTCCGGACGGATTTGGAAATCAGACTTTTATACTCAAGCTGAACGGAGAAGAAATATTCTCTGAAGAGATATTGGTTGAAACGATTCCAGAAATAACTTCTCTGAGCCCGGCAACAGCCGCAGCAGCATATCCAACTACATTTAAAGTCAACGTAAACCCTGCATCAAAATCAGCAATAGAATCATATGAGTGGGATTTTGGAGATGGGAGAATAGAGACAACAAAGCAGAACAGCATAGTTCACACATACAGCAAAATAGGGAGATTCAATCTGAGAGTCACAGCAAGAGATACAAAAGGGCTTAGTGTTTCCAAAACTTTCAGCATCTCTGTTGAAAGCCCTGTTGAAGCTGCAAATACAACTCTAAGAAAAAAACTGGAAAACCTAAAAAAAGTAAAATCACAGATTAAAGAGCTTCCAAATTTTTACCAAACATCTCTTGATTTAATGTTAAATCTGACTGACAATGAGTACGAAATATCAGAGCTTCAGAAAGAATATGCCTCTGCATTCTCTGATGAAGACTATATAGACATAATGGTGAGGCTTCTTAAGGTAAGGATTCCGGAATCTGTTGTTATAAGCAGAAATTCCGATCCCATTCAATTCTATCCTGACAAAAGAAACATCGACATTGATATCGTAAGGACAATCGGAGAGGAAGAAGGATACGGGGAAGGGGGTGAGAGCAAATATATTGACGCTATTCTGGCATGGAATCAGGAAAATATTGAAACAAAAGTAAGCTTTAATGAAATCTCTGCAAACTATGAAAACGGCGAAGTAAGGAAAACGATTATATTTAAAGTCGATATAATGGAAAAAACAGGCCTTCCGTACAGCTCATACATAATTCTTCAAAAGCCAGAAAACCTCTTATTTAAGGAAGATTATTATGAAAAAGAAGAGCAAGGTTATGTTTACATACCTCTTGAAGAGCCTCAAAAAACAATTGAATTTTCAACAACTGAGGAAATTGACTTCTCTGAGCTCCCTCTTTTTATCTCACCCCAGTTGAGCCGGCTGGAAGTAAAAGAGGAAATACAGAATGAAACTGGGGTGGAAAAACCAAAATGGAACTTTTTCATCCTTTATTTGTCTTTAATTATATTTGCAGGAATTGTTGGATATGTAGTACTTCAGGAATGGTATAAAAGAAGGTACGAGGACTATTTGTTCAGCAACAAAAATAACCTATATAATCTGGTTATGTATATAGAAAATTCAAAGAGAAAAGGAATTGACAATAATGAAATAAGCAGAAGATTAAAAAAAGCAGGATGGACTTCTGAGCAGATTAGATATGTAATGAGAAAATACATCGGAAAAAGAACAGGAATGTTTGAAATCCCTATTGGAAAAATAATTGGCTTTTTTAAAAGAAAGCCAAAAAATCCCGGACAGGCGCAGGCGAAAAGAGAATATGGAAATGTTCCAGCAGGAAAATGGTTTGGAAACGCAAAAGTTTAATAAACCCTTGTTGCAAATTCATAATATGGTAATAAAAATATTCAAAGGATTCATAGGAAGAGTAATATCAAATATATTCAAAAACAAAAAGAAGATAAAGCTTGGTTTTTATGGGCCTCCAAATGCGGGAAAGACAAGCCTTGCGAACAGGATATGCAAGGATTTTACAGGAGAGGAGATTGGAAGCGTAAGCAAAGTTCCTCATGAAACAAGAAATGTCCAGTTTAAAGAGATTGAGATAAGCTATAAAGGAAAGACAATGATATTCAAGATGGTCGATACCCCTGGAATTGCAACTAAGATAGATTATGAAGAGTTCCTCAAATACAAATTAAAAAAGAAAGACGCGAAAAAAAGAGCGAAGGAAGCAACACAAGGAGTTATTGAAAGCATCAAGTGGCTTGATGACATGGATATTGTTGTTGTTGTCTTAGATTCAACTGAAAACCCTTATAATCAGGTAAACATTACAATTATAGGAAATCTCGTAGCAAGAAAAATCCCCGTTTTGATTGTCGCAAACAAAATTGACCTGAAAAAAGCAGACATAAAAAAAATAGAGGCTGCATTTCCCGAATATGACGTTGTGGGTATAAGCGCCAGATACGGCCACAATCTTGAAGAATTTTACGAGTCAATATTCAAGCTGTCAAAAAAAATTTAATCTGAAAATGGCTAGAAAGAAAAGAGGCATTGGAAAAATAGAAGGGTTTTCAATCCATTTTCTGTCTTACTCTGACATCAAAAATCTTGGAACCACTGAAAGAATAAAGAAAATCCTGAATATAGTTCTCGGAAACAACATCCTTATATTTCAGGGGAGGCTAAGGCCTGATGAAGAAACAAGGCTCATAGAGGACACAATGGCAATGATAGGGCATGTCAGCAATTTCAAAGGAATAGAGCTTGCAGTTGTACCAAGGAATAATGAAAAAAGCATATTTGGGAAAGCAAGGGAAAAAATAGCAAATGCGATTTCAGGAGGGGACCTTGGAGCAATAACAATCATAGGGCCTGCAACAATCGTGAAGGAAATTAAAAAAGACCCCAAAAAAATTGAATTGTTGTTAAATAAATAATTCTTAAAAGAGAATTTCCAAAAATATTAAATACTCTTTTATTTTTCTTTAAACATCTAAAATCCTATAAATAAAATGCCACACCAATGCGTTAAATGCTCAAGAATCATTCCTCTTGGAAGCAGAGAGCTTCTTGAAGGATGCAATGACTGCAACGGAAGGTTTTTCTTTTACATAAGGGAAGAGCAAATAGAGAGTCTGAAAAAAAGCCCTATTGAAATTCCTGAAAAAGAAAAAGAAAGAGTTGAAAAAGACATAAGAGAGATGGCAGGAATTGCTGATGAAGATGCTCCTGTAATTCTTGATATAGAATCCGTAAGATCTGTTGGAGATGGAAAATTTGAGATTGACATTGTAAAGCTGTTTAAGAAAGACAGGCCTCTTATTTACAAACTTGAAGAAGGAAAATACATCATTGACATATCTTCAACTCTCAGAAGAAATGCAAAGGAACTTAAGGAAATTGAGAATCCATATGCAGGAAAAAAAAGTTAGCAGCTGTTCTTTTTGAATTAAAGCTAATCAAATAATTTATAAGCATTACTGATTACCCTAACTGTATGGTGAAGAAATATCACTCTGTGCTTAAAGAGGTGTTAAATGAAATAAAGCCGGAAAAAAAAGAGCTTAATGAGATAAAATCATTTCTAAGGAGATTTCTAAAGGGCTTTAAAGAAGAGCTTAAAGTGCAAAAAATAAACGCAGACATATTTGTAGGCGGAAGTCTTGCAAAAGGCACCTTAATAAAAAAAGACCAGTATGATGTTGACATCTTTGTCAGGTTTGACAGGAAATACAAAAACGAAGAGATATCCGAGATTACATGGGAGGTAATTAAGAAATTTAAAGACGTTACTGAGTTTGGGAATATCTTAAGAGTTCATGGCTCAAGAGATTACTTTATTGTAAAAAACAAAAAGGATTTTTTTCTTGAGATAATTCCTGTAAAAAAAATACAAAAGCCAGAAGATGCTGAGAACATAACTGACCTCTCGTATGCCCATGTTCATTATGTAAAAAAGAAAATTCAGTCAAGAAAGATAGTTAATGACATCCTTCTTGCAAAGGCTTTCTGCCATGCAAACAACTGCTATGGAGCTGAATCATATATAAGAGGGTTCTCTGGCTACTCTCTTGAACTGCTGGTTTATTATTACAAAGGTTTCCTGAACTTTATCAGGAGCATTGCCAGACACAAAGAAGGAAAGATTGTAATTGACATTGAAAAACACTTTAAGAGCAAACAGGAAATACTTATGAACATGAATTCTTCAAAACTCAAATCTCCGATAATTCTCATAGATCCGACTTACAGGCAAAGAAATGCCCTTGCAGCACTTTCAGATGAAACCTTCAGCAATTTCAAAAAAGCATGCAGAGAATTTATCAGGAACCCCTCTAAAAAAGCATTTCAGGAAAAGAAAATCAGTCCTGAGAAAATAATGGGGAATGCTGAGAAAAAAGGGCTTGAATTTGTTCTGCTTGAGATAGAAACAGACAGGCAGGAAGGAGATATTGCAGGAAGCAAACTTCAGAAATTTTACAGGCATCTTGGCAGAGAGATAGGAAAGTTTTTTGATGTAAAAAACAAGGGATTTGCCTACAATAATGGAAAGAATGCTCAGTGCTTTTTCTCAGTAAAAAGGAAAAAAGAAATCCTTTTTCATGGGCCTTATGTAAAAGACAGCAAAAATTTAAAAATGTTCAGGAAAAAGCACAAAAAAGTGTTTGTGAAATCAGGAAAAGCATATGCCAAAGAAAAAGTTGAAATGAGCATTATTGAGTTTATGAAAAGATGGAAATCCAAAAACAGAAAGATAATAAAAAGCATGGCTGTCACGAAAGTGAATATTGTCAAGCCCTCTTGATTATTTTGCCTTCAAAGCTCTTTCAAACATTGAAGCAAAAGCATATACAAAAAATTCTGAATTAATCCAGATTGCTATGTCTTCGTCGTTCGGAGACTTCATAAGGTAAAACAAAATTTCTTTTTTGTCAACTATGAAAAACTTGGCATCTATGTCCACTTTCTTTATTTTCATATCAAGCTTTGACTCTATTGCTTTTACAAGCCTTTCATCTCCTGAAAGAGCCACTTTTATTTTTATGTTCTCTTTCTTAAGAGCGTCAAATGTCTGCTGAAAGAGCTTTAGTTTTGAGCTCATCTCCTCTGCATTAGTGCATATCATTACCTCATTTTCTGCATTCTGGAGAATATCTTTCAGATAATTTGAGATATTTGACTTCCCTCTCAGTGCAAGAGAAATATCCTCTCTCTTTACAGGCTCTATTCCTTCCCTGTATAGAGACTCAATCTTCATAAACTCGTCTGTTTCTTTTATTTTTGACAGAACATTAATTTTCTCCTCTGCATCTTTTCTGGCATTATTTTTCAGTTTTTCCAGAATTACTTTTGGATTAACTCCGAGGTACTTGACTGGTTTTCCAAGCTTTGCAACAGCAAATCCTCTTTTTTCAAGGCTCTCCAAAACATCATAAGTCCTTGATCTTGGAACTCCTGAAAGAGTAGCAACCTCTCCTGCTGAAGCAATGCCTTTTCCAAGCAAAGCCAGCCATACTTTTGTTTCATAAATATTGAGATCAAAATAGTCTCTTATTCTTGATATAAGTTCCTTTTTCACAAGCATTTTATTTTCAATTATTTCATTACTATCTGACAGTAGATATATTTATTTATAAACCTTTCGGTTTTGTTACTTTTTTAAAGTAAGTACATTGGAAAAGTTTATAAAATATCCTAAACCATGAAAGATATGGAAACACCATTTGGGCTTAAAAAGAAAGAAAACATTTTTAGCAAATATATTGGCAAATATATAATTGTTTACCCTCAACATGCCTCCACATTTGCTGGAAAATTAACTGAAATCAGAGAAGATTATCTTGTATTGAATCCTCATGCTGGAGGCATCTATGATGAAAATAAGGGCGCAATAAGAGTGATGAAGGGCAGTCCTGCTATTGTAAGGCTCTCTGATGTTGTTGCACTTGAGCCTACCACAAGAAAAAGCTTAGAAGCTTTCTGTAAATATTCCAATAAGGAGGCTGAAAGAATAACAAAAGGGAATCAGGAGATAAGATAACCCAGAATCATCCCTGCAAATATTCCTGCTGATATAAATGGCATTGCAGGATAGAATTTCTTTTTTTCTGCAAGAAAGAAGAGATAAGACAAGCCGATAGTTGCTCCTGCAATTACAAACAGTGCAGACCCTATTCCAAGAGTCTTTAGCATAACTCCTGCAGCAATTATAGGAAACACAACATCCCCTCCTCCAAGTATTGCAACATTCACCTTAATTTTTTTTCTCAAAGCCTTTTTTCCCTTTTGCCTGCTGAATTTAATGTTTTTAAATATCTTCCAAAATTCCTT
>JALUUW010000073.1 GCA_027021195.1 Candidatus Pacearchaeota archaeon
TTTGTCAGTTGTTGTATTGACCATAATTAATGCTCCTACGCTGAATGTTCTTGTCTCGCTTGTATTTAAGTTTCCTGCATCATCTGTGCATGTTATGTTCCAAGTGTGAGCACCGTCTGAAAGGCTTTCTGTCGTGTTTGTTGATGTTCCATTTGCTGAATTTATGCCAGACTGCCTTACAACAGAGTCAATTGTAAGATTGCAGCTTAAGGCAGAATCAAGATTGTCTGTTGCTGTCCAGTTAAATATCACTGGAGAGTTTTGATTGCTTCCTGCAGGAGGGTAATTGAGTGTTATTGAAGGAGGGTATTCATCAACACTGAATGTTGTTGCTCCCTGGTCTGAATCATCATTTGCATTTCCAGATGTATCCTGGCATTTTATGTAGTAATTGTAAGTTCCTGAGCTTAAGCTTCCGAGTGAAACTGAGTGGAAGGTTGTCCCCTGGCCTGATGTAAAGTCAGTTCCTGTTCCGTAACTGAAATTAGCATTTGTGCTGTACTGGCAGTCTGCATTCTCTGATGTGGATGCAGAGAGGGTTACAGGGTTGGGTATTATGCTGTTGTTTGCAGGAGTTATGTTGTATACTGTTGGAGGGGTTCCTGTTATTGTGGTGAAGTTAAATGTTCCTGTTGTATTGCAGATACCTTTTCCAGAGCATGAAGTTACATTGTAATAATAGAGGGTGTTTGCATTCAGTTCAGATAGAAGAATCGAATGGTTTAAAACCAAATCCGAGTTTCCCTGAAAGGTTCCTAATGAAGGAGTTGTTCCGTAATTGACTGTTGAGTTTCCAGCGATGTCTGTATTCCATGTGATTGTTGCTGAAGAATCAGTGATTGATGTTGCATTTACATCCAGGATTGCAGGAGCAGGATTTTCTTCAATAGAGTATATGAACCCTGAGCTTGAATTAAAAAACAAAACCTCAAAAGGCTCGTTTGTGTGGGATTGCTCTGAATCCCCGTACTGGTCCTCATCCACTAATTCAAAAACCCTGTTGCTGTTTGCATCAAAATCCACTGCCGGAAAAAGGCCATTGGCCCCGTCAATTCTCAATCCAGAGCCAAAAGCTGCTCCCTGGCTCCATGTCTGGGATAATGTAACAAAATCAGCGCTTAATGGAAAAGGGTCATTTTGAGAGCCCTGAACAGTATCTGCCTCCCAATAAGCTTCCCAGTAATAACTCTTAAGTCCATTTCCAAAACTTCCGCTGTTGTCCCTGCTCTCAGCATTTGTCCAGCTGGAATTCATTTCCCATGCAATATATCCTCCCTCTTCATCAGATGTGTGAAGATTGCATGGCTGAATTGCCCCGTCGTTCTCCATACCATTCAACCCAATCTGGACGCAGGTTGTATTCCATGAGTCTATATTGCTTCCCAAATCACATCCTTTTATGTAATGGGTTATTACGTCATTGTCATTTGCTGTCTGGACGCTTCCAAGAACCAGAGGCTGAACGCTCCAGGAGTTTTGAAAATACCTTAAATTAGCTGCATAATTCCATCCGCTCGGAGTTCCTGCTCCGCTTCCGCAGGCGCTTGTTGACATTGTGAAGTTGGCAACCTCAACAGTTCTCCTTGCTGTTCCTGCATCCCCTATTGTGTGGGTTCCTTTTTCCATTGCAAGCCAGTAGGCATTGACATCTGTCGAAGGGCATGAAGCAGAAGGGCTCCAGCTTTCTGCCCTTATCTGAAATCCTGTCTTGTTTACATTCCTTATTCTTGTCTGGCACGGATTGTCGTCATAATTGTAATCATAATCAATAACATGAACAACAACAGGGGTGTCATTGAATGTGTGATTGAAATTTACAGAAGTCCATGAGCTTTCCTGAAGGTTCAAGACAGTCCCCCACTCTCCGACAATCTTGTAAGGGCTCGCCTCATTATAAGCATAAGCCTTTTCTCCAGCGAAAGAAAATTCAAGGACATGTTTTCCTTCAGTAAGGACTCTGCTAATCTCAGAAGAACTCTCTGAGCATTCATAATCCCTTATTAAAATCCCGTTGCTTATTTTCTCATAGCTTACAGGATTGTTTCCGCATTTGATTTCAAGAAGTTCAAGGTCTTTTCCAAAAGAGGTGCCGTTAATTCCTTTAACAATAAGGTCTGCTTTCCCGAGTGTTGTGAATCTTACTTCCCAGTTGCCTCCAACAACAGGATAGCTTTGGACATTAAGAACAGAAATTGAAATTTCAAAAGTCTGCCTGCTTAAGTGGGGAACAATCCACTCAACATAATCCAGCAAGCCGTTGTTGTCTGTATCAAAAGCCTCAAAATCAAGATATCTTTTTTCTTCTTTCCAGTAAATTTTAATTGAATCCTTGCTTGAAGTTACTTCAGGAATGGCTGCATATGAAGTTACGTTCTTATAGTCAAGCCCTGCAGGAGAGGAAACAACAACTTCTTTTTTGTTTTTTGAGATGGCTTTTTCTTTTGCTGTTGGAGCAGGAGTGAAGTATTCAACTTCTATTTCTGTTTCGCCTTTGGTGCTATCAGCATTTTCTATTGTAACTGACTTTTCACCTAAATTTTTGTTTAAAGTGGTTATTCTTGTTAAAGTGTTTTTCAGGATATTGCTGCTTACTTTTGCATTAACTTTTTCTTTTCCTGTTGGAGTTACTTTTATTACAGAGATGTTTTCTGCCTGCACAGGAATCTTTATCTTTGCTTTTTTAATTCCTGAAGGAATGCTCTCATTTATAATCCATTTTACAGGCTTATTGATTGTTATTTCTTGTTTACCTTTGCTGCCTGAAAGAGTGTTATCTGCAGGGCTATCATCAATGGTTTTATCAGCTGTTAAATCTCTTATTGCATTATCCGGCATTCTATTATCATAAGGGGATGGGTTTTTGGAAGAGTCAATTTTCTCCCCATTATCGGATTTGCTATTAACAGGGATTTTTTCTTTTATTTCACCTGCATTATTTCTGACTTCAAATTCATAAATCTCTTGTTTTCCATCATAGTTAAGGATTAGCCTGTAATCTCCATGCTCTTCTGGCCTGAATATGAACGCCTCGTTGCTTCCTGACATTAGATAAGTATCAGAGGGTGTTATTATTTTAAGCTTGTATTCTTTTATTCCCTGCAAATTAATCTTTACTTTTTCTCCGAGTTTGTAGGAATTTTTTGCTATAATTGATGCTGAAGAGAAGACAGAGGAGAGGGTGATAATAATCACAAAAAATACAATTAATAAGAAGATTCCTACAATGCTTGTTTTGATAATCCCTCTTTTATCCATTGTTTTTACCTCTGTTTTTTGAATTATTCAGCTTATCAGAATTATTTTTTCTCGGAATATTCCAGTAAGGGCTTTTGCAAGATGGACAGACTAAAGGCCTGTTTTTAGAATTAACCCTTGATATCCACGTATGCCTGCACCTCTCGCAGATATAACCATCAAGCTTAATCTCCCCCACTTTTTATGACCTCTTTTATTCTCTTTAGCCTATGATGAAATAGAAAATCCGCTTTAAATAGTTTATCTATAATCTATTAATCTGGATAATATAGTATTAGTATATTACTAATAGGTATATAAGAGTGCCAGTCAACCTTGGAGAATACAGCTTTAAGCTTATTTCTTACAAGCCACTGCCTAAACTGAAGTTTGGTGAAAATTTTATTTTAGAGAGCGAAAGCATCATTAATATTACAATTCATGAAAACAGCAAAATAAAATCCATAACCCTCTCCTCTGATTCAGAGAGATTTAAGAAAAACCTGTCCAGAAATCTGCTGAAAAAATACAATTATTTTAGTAAAGAGAAGATTGATGAAGATTTTGATTTATTTGAGAATATTGAAATTGAGGAGATAGAGAATACTCTTAAGGCAGTTAAAATCAATTTCATCAAAAACTCTGACAATTGGTTTGATGTCATTGGCTCAAGATACAGGCTTAAGGCAGGGAAAATAAATGAAACGCAGAAAAGGATTTTAGAGATGTGCTATGATTTGGGTTTTGGAGAGAGAAATACTTTTGGGTTTGGCTTCATGAATCTTAAAGGCCCTTCAAAAAATGGAAGGTGCCTGAAAACAGCATAAAATCAGGCTAAAGCAGGTCTCTTATTATAATCAATAAGGATGATGGGAAATTGCAGAAACATGAGAAATTATGGAAAATTAAAATGGCATTCAAAAATTCAAAGATAAACATTTATAAATGTTTGAATACTGCTAATATTAATTTAAGTCCCCGGTGTTACCCTCTTCTGAGGATATGCCGGGTTTCCTATTCGTTCTAAACTTAACATAGTGTTTTTGAAATTGGCTGAAGAAGAAAGCAACAACGTTATGTAATATTAATCATTTTCTTTCTCAATTAATTTTAATACGAAACTTCTTGATTAATGTTCTTATTTTACACCACCAGCAAAAACACCTATAATGGCATCTTTAAAATATTGTTCTCTAAATTAAATTTATCTTTAGTGATTATAATCCCGAATGGAGAATTTTTGTATTTTATGTTATACAAAATATATGTATATTATAGTATGTAAAGTAAACCTTCAATTGTAACATTAAGCATATACTCAATTACAATAAAATATATATACTAAGGATATCCTTAGTATATCCATGAATAAAGTAAAAATAATAAAGAAAACTAAGCTGATATTAACAGATATAGAAGGTTTTGTCAAGAGAAAGGTAGTTCCTGTTGGTAATAGTGCTAAAGTAAACTGTCCTAAGGAATACATAGGAAGAGAAGTTTACTTAGTCATAATCAAAAAATAAAAAGAGGTAGGCAGCCGAGGCTGCCCTGTATTCATGAAATTACATCCGCTAGAACGCAAACTCATGAACAAAGCAGTAAAGAGAGGGATAGCTATAAACCTTGTGGCTTTGTTCTTTGGAGTTGATAGAAAGACAGTTTGGTATTGGAAAGATGAAACACAAAACTCAAACTTCAAAGACTTGCCAAGAAAAATAAGACCTAGCAAAATAACAGTTGAGGTTGAAATAATGATTCTCTATTTGAGAATTACTTTTTCTTGGGGAACAGCAAGAATACAGCAGGGATTAATGAATCTTCCAAATTTCATGCTAAAGGAGATGGACGTTGTTGTTCAAGACCTTAGTTTATCGAGGACAGCGATAAACGGTGTCCTTAAAAAACATAAGTTAAATGGGTACAAGAAAAGAAAAAACAAGGCATGGAAATTCTTCAGGGCTAAAAAGCCAAATGAACTTTGGCAATGTGATTTAAAGGAGTTTAAGTTTGAAGGAAAGAAATATTACATTTTTGTTGTTATAGATGACTATTCAAGATACATTTTAGCTTTGAAATTATTTAAGCATTGTCCGACAACGAAAGAACTGACTTCTGTTGTGCAGAAG
>JALUUW010000074.1 GCA_027021195.1 Candidatus Pacearchaeota archaeon
TCCAGTAATCATGCTCTCGTCAATGCTTGAAATTCCATCTATGACTGTCCCATCAACAGGAATTTTTTCTCCGGGCTTGACAATTATTAAATCCCCTACTTCAAGCTCCTCTATAGAAACCTGCACTTCCTTTCCGTCTTTTACAATTGTTGCTGTTTTAGGTGCGAGTCCTATTAGTTTGCGTATAGCTTCAGAGGTTTTTCCGCTTGTTATTGCTTCAAGATACTTTCCAAGCAAAATCAGAGCAATGATAACCCCTGCAGTTTCAAAATACAGATTTGCGACAAATTCTGTTGAGCCTGAAATTATCTTGGAGAAGGCATATATCCCATAAACATAAGCAGCGCCTGTTCCAATCCCGATTAAACTGTCCATATTAGGGGAGCCCTTAAGCAGATTTCTAAATCCGACTGTGTAAAATTTATACCCTGCTATAATTACCGGAATTGAAAGAATAACCTGAATTAATGCAAATCTCGCAGGAAATAACTCTGGACTGAGAAATCCCGGAATTATGGATTTGTTAACCAAATCAGCCATTGCTAAATATAGTATTGGCATGGAAAAAACAGCAGCTGTTATGAATTTCCATTTAAGAATATTTATCTCTCTCTCCTTTGCTTTTTTCTCCTTTTCATAAATATCCTCTCCTTCTTCAGCAACAACAGCCTTATATCCCGCTTTATCAATAGCTTTTTTCATATCAGAAATTTTCACTCCTCCAAGCTCATATTTTACCTTAGCAGAACTGTTTACATAGTCGGCTTCCACTTCTTTCACCCCTTTGAGCCTCTTAAGAGCGTTTTTCACAACCCCTTCACAATGCCCTGATCCCATTCCTACAACCTTGAAGCTGATTTCCCGCATGCTTGTATCTACAGGAGTGTATCCCTTGTTTTTAACAAGGTCAAACAGGTCTTTTTCACTTGCCTTTTTTTCGTCATAAATAACTCTTGCAGTCTTGCTTGCAAAATTTACACTTGCATTTCTGACTCCCTTAACTTTGCTCAGTCCTTTTTCAAGAGAAGCGGCGCAGGAAGCGCAACTCATTCCGTTTATTTTAAATGTTTTCTCTTTCATTTTATATGTTTTATATAATCATATGAATAATTTATACATATGATATATTTGTATTTCATGGGTTTTTATTCTTTTCGCCATTTCGCCCCTGTTCATGCTAATCTAATTTTGTTCTTTTTAACATAAGCGCATTAAAAACAACTATTATGGAGCTCCCAGCCATTATAAGTGCAGCATATTCTGGTTTAAGGAAAATGCCATAAGAAGACAATGTCCCTCCAGCTATTGGAATAGCTACAGCGTTATATCCTGTAGCCCAGATTAAATTCTGTTTCATTTTTCTCATAGTGCTTTTGCTCAGCTTAATTAGGCCTGCTATGTCCCGCGGATTATTTTTTACAAGCACTATCTCAGCGCTTTCAATAGCCACGTCTGTTCCGGCTCCAATGGCAATTCCAATATCTGCCTGAGCAAGTGCAGGAGCATCATTGATTCCGTCTCCAACCATTGCGACCTTATATCCTTGTTCCTGCAATTGCTTTATCTTGCCTGACTTATCTCCTGGAAGGACCTCTGCAAAGTAAGTATCCAGCCCAAGCTCTTCCGCAACATACTTTGCTGTTAACTTATTATCTCCTGTAAGCATGGCAACTTTCACGCCAAGATTTTTCAGCAATTTAACTGCCTCATATGATTCTTTCCTTATTAGGTCTGAAAGCGCAATAACGCCTTTAACCTGTCCTCCTTCTGCAACATACACTGCAGTTTTTCCCTGGGAAGAGAGTTTCTTCAGGTCTTTCTTAAATTGAGATGTATCTATTTTTAATGACTCCATTAAAAGTTCATTTCCTATATACAGCTCTTCTTTCTCAACAATTCCTCTTGCGCCCTTTCCAGGGATTGCCGAAAACCTTTTTGCTTTGGGCACTTTAAGATTTTTATCCCTGGATTTTGCAACAATTCCTCTGGCAATCACGTGCTCAGAATTAATCTCTAAAGCAGCGGCTTTTCTTAGAATGTCCTCTTCTTTCCAGTTGCTAAAGGATATTATGTCAGAAACTCCGAATTCCCCTTTTGTAAGCGTCCCTGTTTTGTCAAATACCACATAATCAAGATTTTTTGCAACTTCCATTGCGCTCATGTCCCTGACAAGTATGCCGTTTCTTGCTGCAAGTGTTGTTGAGATGGATGTGACTGTTGGAATAGCAAGACCTAATGCATGAGGGCATGCTATGACAAGCACAGTTATTGCAAGTGTTAAAGCAAAAATAGCCCCTTCTTCTGTAAATCCTGCCCAGTATGCAAACGTAAGAATTCCTGCGATAATGGCGATAAGAGTCAGATAGTGGGCTGCCTTGTCTGCAAGTTTCTGGGTTTTCGGCTTGGAGGCTTGGGCATTCCTGACAAGATTGATAATCTGCGCCAGAGCAGTATCTTCTCCTATCTTCTCTACCTTTATTTTTATAGATCCTGATTCATTGATTGTTCCTCCAATAACCTTGTCTTTGATTTTTTTATGAACCGGTTTTGATTCTCCAGTAATCATTGATTCGTTTATGCTCGTCTCTCCCTCTATGACTATTCCATCTATTGGAATTTTTTCTCCCGGACGAATAAGAATAACATCTCCCACCTTGAGTTTCGCAGTTTCCACTTCCACTATCTCTTTTCCCTTGACAAGATTTGCTTTTGGAGGGATTAATTTAACCAGCTCATTCAATGCTCCTGATGCTCCCATGACAGCTCTCATTTCCATCCAGTGTCCAAATACAAGGAAAAGGACAAGTGTCGAAATCTCCCAGTAAAAGTCTACGGCAGAAAATAAAAAAGTCGAGCCAAGGCTATACAAATATCCTGATCCGACTGCAAGGCTTACCAGCACATTCATGTCAAGGATTCTGCTTTTTATAGATCTTGAAGCTCCTTTGAAAAAAGGAGATGCCCCATAAATTACGATGATGCTGGAAAAAATAACCAACAGAGCATTATTGAGCCCAAAATCAGGAATCTGGAATCCAAGCCATTTTTGCATTGTCGGAGAAAGGAGAAGGACAGGGATAGTGAAAATCAGCGAGACAAGAGTCTTTAGTCTGAATTCTTTCATCATAATCTCGTGATGGTTTTTATGCATCTCGTGACCATGCTTCTTTTCATGGCCAATATCAGAGCATTCATATCCGCATTTCTTCATAAATTCAATGATATTCTTTTTATCGGTTTTACTCTCGTCAAAAATTACTTTCATTGAATTCGCATTTGCATCAATTACAGCATTCACAACTCCTTTGACATTTTTTTTAACCTTTTCCTCCATGTTGCAGTGGCATCCAGGATTCATATATTCCCTTATCTGCAACTCCACTGAACTGTTCTTATCTGATTTGTATTTTTTCATAATTCAATTCTCTGAATTTATTTGCCTGCAATTATTAATGAATTGCAAAATTGCATCTGCATTCTTAATCTCTTTAAGTTTTTTGGGCATTTTTTTGGTATTTGCCATGAAACATAAACTAAACTCCTGCGATGTTTAATGCTGAGGATTTCTTAAGTTTAATCCTGGCTATGGGATAAACCATCTTTTTTATGGGAGAGGGATTATAGTTTTTCATTAAAAACCACGAAGGATTGTTTTTGAGCATCATTATTAGTCTCTTGTATCCTGAGTTTCCGAGCTTCTCAAACAGATACCTGTTGCTCATAGAGGTTTTTAGAAGACCTCCAAATTCACTTTTCCACAGGGCATCATAATCCTTGTTTTCAATTATGCTTTTTGCTGCAAGATATCCGGAAGTTATCGCGTATCCCATTCCAAACCCCCACAAATAATCCTGAAAGCCTGCGCACTCTCCTACATACAGCCTGTTTTTTTCAGTATTTGTTTTTCTTGGAGAAAATAATAAGAAGTTCACAAAACCTCCAAAGCGTTTTATGTTTTTCATATCAAAATTGATGATTTTTTTGAATCTTTCAATGGATTTCTGAAGGCATTCATTTCCTTTGTCAAAATTTTCAAACATGCAGGTTGCCAGAGTCCCTTTTTTATCCCAGATTAAAAGATATGCATATGCCTTTGGAGCTATCGAGTCATCAAGGATTGCAATTGACCTGTCTTTTGCATTTGTCTCAAAAGTAATTCCTGCAGCAACCCCTTTTATTATTCCTGATTTTTCTGGTGCAGTTGCTGAAGAGTCCAGAGATCCTGTTGCTATAATCCACTTGTCTTTAGTGTTTCTCGTGTCTTTAATTCCCATTTTTTTATTATAGATAATCTCAACACCAGACTCTTCTGCTTGTTTTTTAAGTGAATAGTCCAGAGTGTCTCTGAGACTTCCCCTTCTCACAAGATAATAAAACGGCTTCCTTGCCTCTGATTTTAAGAAAGCCTTGTTTAAGTCATCATCATATAATTCTTGAGAGTACCTTGCGGAATAAGGGAAGCTTATTTTTATATTCATTCTTCTGAGTGACTTCAGGACATCTTCCTCAGAAGTCCAGTTTTCAAGACCTTGAATATCTCCGTGAAACCTCATTCCAACATCAGGATTTCTCTCATAAACCCTTACCTTGTATCCTGCTTTTGCAAGATTTATTGCTGCAGTCAATCCAGAAAGCCCTGCTCCGATAATAAAAATGTCTGATTTCATTTTCTGATTCTGCAACCCATTAAAACTTCTTTAGAAGAGCATTTATTTTTATGTTTTCTTTAATTATTCTCATTGTTCCTCTTGTTTTTCATTTTTATCGAGATGATTTCTCTTTTCATGTTTGCAAGCAATCATTTTGTCAGGCTATTTGCAATACTTTTTCAATGAAAAATTGTGCAGCCATGCGATTATTGCTCCTCCAACTGCTCCGCATAAAAATCCCCAGAACAGTCCGATAAAACTCCCTGCCCAAGTTGCTTTATATCCAGGGTAAAGCGAGGCAAGCATGTCGAGGAACTCTCTGCTCACCCAAAAAAACTTGGCATCTGGGGCAATTGTCAGTATTGTCCCTAATAAGAATACATATGTTCCCCAAAATGCCCCCAGTGATAAAGCAAGAGCCTTTGGACTTAAATATCCGCACTTCATTTTCTCCACCATTATGCCTCCATTAACATTTATTCATTGTTGTTTTTAGCAATATTCAAGGGTATTTTTAACCACAGCACCCTCCTCCTTGTCTTGGCTTCTTCATATGCTCTTCCATCTCTCTTTCATAGCTGTCAGCGTGCTCTTCACTGCAAAAGGCTTTTTCTCTTGTTCCTACAAATACCGGATCTTTTACATCTCTAAACAGTTCTTTCCCTTTGTCTATTTTATTTTTGCAATATTCGCATTTCTTTCTGAATAAACCCATTTTTATTTTCCTCCTTTCACTTATTTAGCATTATCAATAATCTCCTTAATATCTTTCTCAACTTCCATTGCCTCTTCCTGGGCAACTTCTGGAAAAAACCCGGAAATAATGCCTGGCTTCATCCCGGCAATTTTTACTTTCCCATTTTCCTCCAGAACATTAATCCTGCACGGCATGCATAGGGAGATTAGCCTGTTTTTATTCAGAAAATTATTAGAATGCTTTCCTGAGCAGATTTCAATTATTTTTAATGGCTGTTGTTTAAATCCCTTTGCTGCAAGCCTTTCTTTCATGTCATAAATTTCAAGAACCGACCATCCTTTTTGCTCAACTGCCCTCAAAACTGCGACAACTGCTTCATCAAAGCTTTTAGATGTTTCAGCAACATATGCAAAATCCTCTTGTTTCATTTTCTTCCTCCCTTATGGCCTGTTTTCTGTATCTGCTTGAACAGCCAGATTATAAGCAACACTAAAGCAACAATAACTAGTGCCATAAAAACCCATCCAAACATCCACATAAACCCGAATCCGTAAACTCCGTCCATCATCTGGCTCATCATGCAGCGGCCTTCTTCAGCGCCTCCCCCAATATTTGCTGAAACAAATCCTGTCAGGATTATCATTGCAGCAAATGCCAATGATATAAAAATTGTTTTACCCATTATTTACTGCCTCCATTTAAATCCTCATAATAATCAAGGCAATGCCATGTACTCTCATGATGGCTTAAATGCTCTCTCCACTTTATAGGGTCATTCTGGTCTTCAGGAAGCCTGCACTCCTCTGGAATTTCTGAAGAGCGGTATTTATCCAGCTCAGGATTTCTCTCAGGTGCAGAATCCCTTTCAATTAAAGAGCTGTCCATTGCTTTTTTCCCAGGGAAGATGGAAAATAATGAAAGCAAAAAAACAACAAGAAGTATTATGAATAAAGATGCAAAGACATACCAGGATAATTCATTTTTTTTTCTTTTATTTTTCCCGCCATGCCTCTTTCCTGAATATTGGTTTTTCTGATAATACATTATCCCTATTCCAGCGATATTTGAGAGTATTCCAAACACCAAAAAATGGGGAGTGTATTTCGTGAGTGCTGCAAATGCAGACATCCCTATAATTGCGCCCAGGAAAGGGAGGATGTTCAAAACATAGTGGCTGCAGCACAAAATCATGCTTATTCCGGAAATCCCTCCTGATGCATAAGTAGTAGTGCATGTAATTGCCTGAGTATTTTTAAAATAAGTAAACATCCCTACCTGCAGTCCAAAGCCTCCGATAAGCAAAACAAGCAAAATAAAGTATTTTTTTATTATTTCTGTTGCCATAGCAGGAAAGCCGAGCAAAGAGAGAATAATTAGATTCAAAGCAACAACTATCAAAACTGCGCTGATTCCATAAACCCATGATTTTGTTTTAAGATTCATTTTCTACACCCTTTTAATATATGAATGCAATTTCCAGCCATGTGATTGTCTATCAAATTCATAAGAGGCCTGATTGTCTTCTCATTTAATTTGTAATATCTGAATTTTCCTTTAACCTCGCTTGAAACAAACCCGCATCTTTTCAGCCTTCTCAAGTCATGCGAAACGGCAGTTTGGTCTGCTTTCAGTTCCCTGACTATCTGGGAAACATTCATTGATTTTTTCCTTAGCAGATTTATAATCCTCAATCTTGATTCAGAAACAAGCGTCCTGAAGAATATTTTGTAGGACTTATACAGGTCTTTTTCGCTTATTTTATGAGTGTTTCTCCCAATCATATGAAAGAATAATACATATTTATATTTAAAGCTTTTGGTGTCGGCCAGGGTGCCAGCTCATCCGAGATATTTTGCATCTGTTCTCCACATAGGGAATATTCCTGTCGGAGTCACAGCATCAAATGTTTTTACAACTCTCGCCTCTGGCAGAGCTCCTGCATCTAAAACAACAATTTTATTAAAATCCCATCCTGAAACGACCAAGTACTTTCCATCATAGCTGTATTCAGGATGAGTGATTCTGCCAGGTGTCTCGAATCCAAGCTCTTTCCAGCCAAGTGTCTTAACTACTGGAGCTGCTCCGAGCTCTCCTGCAGCTGCCTTTTTCCTGTCAACAAAAAACAAGGTTCCTTTATGTTCTCCAAAGATTATGTCAAAAACAATATACTTCACGTTTTTCAGAGGAGGAACAGGGCTTGAAAACAACCCTCCTCCGCTTGAGGCATTAATTCCGCCGGGCCAAACATACCCTTTAAGGCTCATGTTCTCTGTGTCAATCAATGTAATGTTTGCGCTCTTTATTGAATTTCCGTACCAAAGATTGTTCTCAGTATCAAGAGTGCCCTGTCCAGGATGAGGTGTTTTTGAGGAATTTATGTCCTTAAATTTCTCCATTCTTAAAGTGTCAATAACAGCATATTTGTTGTCTTCCTGAGAGGTTACTGCAATAAACCTTTCATCTTCAGTTAAGGCATTAATCTCATGAAGAAGCCTTCCTGCAGAAAAAGCCCTGACAATCCTGAAAGGGGGTTTCTGCTCTATAAGCCATGTCTGGCCTGCTTCTTTCAGATTAACCGCAAACAATCTTTGGCTGTCTATTCCAAAAACATTTGCAATCCTTGATCTGACAGACATTCCGTCGGGATTTATTCCTGTTGCTTCAATGACTGACAAAGGCCTGAGAGTCTCTGAATCAAGAATGACGAGGCTGTTGGGATTGTAATTTCCGGCTGCAAGATATTTTCCGTCCTCTGACATTGCAAGGCCTCTTGAATCCTTTCCAACCTTAATTTGTCTCGTAACTCTCATTGAAAACAAATCTATCTTTGACACAATCCCGTCTCTTGATATTGAGTAAATCCACCTTTTGCCAGGTGGAATCTCCACAACATGAACCCTGTTTCCAACATTTTTGATATCTCCTAAATCAGACAATGTTTTCGTGTTGATTATTTTTATTGCCCCTCCGGGATATTCTGTCTGGATAACTGCCATCAAATACTTAAAATCGTCAATGCCCCATTCAGGAGAATCAGGAAGAGCTTCTTCTTCAGCCAAAATCTTCAGAGTGCTGCTTATTTCTTCTATGTCAAGAAAATCCTTCTCTTGAATTTTTTCTGCCTCTGACTTGGGCTTCACAATTAGCTTTCCTTTCATCGCTGCATGGCCTGTCCCGCAGAAAACTGCGCATCCAAACGAAAACTCTCCTGCTTTATCAGCAATAAACTCTATCCTGTAAGTTTTTCCAACTTCAAGAACTTCATGAATATTATAAGGAGGGCCCATTGTAAATGTGTGCTGCCTGAACACTTCGGGATCACTTGTTGTCACATTCACAATGTCTATGATGACTTTGGTTCCCTGGACAACTTCAATAATTTTCGGATCAAATGAAAACTCATTGACATTCATTTTTATGTATGATGTTTCCGCCTCATTGTAAGAAGATTTAAGAAATACGCTTGAAAATACGACTCCAAAAGCGATTCCCGCCATAAATAAAGCCGCTGAAATTATTAGAATTATTCTGTAAAGTCTGGATTTTTTTATTCTCAGCTTCATCCGAGTAAGAAACAGATGCAATATAAATATCTTTCTAAATAATCCAGCTCCCAAAGAACAATGCAGCAGCAATAAGCGCTGCAACGATATGTGCTGTCTTATTCCATTCAAAGACTTTTCTCCCGTCAAAAGGCCCAAAAGGCATTAAATTAAACAATGCAAGAAGTGAATTGATTATAAATCCGTATCTTAAAAACATGCTCAAGATTCCCTGAAAGCTAAACAGCAGAATAGGAATCAGGAAGATCATGGCAAGAAATATGTTTGTTAAAGGGCCTGCAAGAGATATTTTCCCATTTTTCTCCCTGCTGATAAGCCCTCTCTTGCTTTCAATAAAAACAGCTCCAGGAGCAGCTATTATAAATCCAAAAAAAGAGAATACCACTGCAAGAAATAACATATTGTAAAAAGCATGAAATTCTGCCTTCAGTCCATAGCTCTGAGCCATATACTTATGCATCAATTCATGAAGCAAAAAGCCAATTCCTGCAGTAAAAAATGCAATCCCAAATGAAATAAAAAATAATAATGGGGCTTTAAACAGGCTTCCAATCCCTGAGAGCAGAATAGCAAAAGCTAATGAAATAAACAGCCATGCTGTAGCAAGATCTCTTATTTCTTTATTAGTGAACTTCATTTTAAGCCTTATAATCTAATAGCCTTAAGGAAGGCCTCTTTTTAAAATAATGCAAATGCCCTTTGCACCTGCAGTCGCTTGAGCCGAAATTAGTGATTATTTCATCACTCAATTTTCTAACCCTGTTATTAACAAGGCACTCTGTTTTTTTATTTGTTAATATCTTCATAACATCAATAATTTTAGCATGTTTTAAAAAATAATCAATATGCCACCTTGTTTTTTTGTCCTTGGGATTTTTTAAATGCCTCTCAACTCTCTTTTCCAGATTATTCAGCGCAGAGCCGACATAGCAGTAATATCCTCTTTTAAAAGACATATGACCAAGGCATCCTATCTTTATTTTCTTTGGCTCTTTAAGATCAATCAAAAGGCAATAAACTCCCTTATTCATTTTAAAATACCGGATTTAAGATACAAAGAGCCTGCACTTGCAATTGCCATCCTCTTCTATCTCAAGAATATGAAATGCGCATGGGCAGATTATCTCTTTATCTTTTTCCCTGTCCCCTGAAGGAATTCTGCACGGGCAATAAGCCTCTCCATTTTTTTCCTTGTTTCTAAGAAGCCCATCAAGCACCATTTCAACAATTTTTTTATTAGGGTTCAGCTTTATGCTCTTCTCTTCTGCATGTCTCTCAAGCATCTTCCTTAATCTTTCTTTTTCTTCCATTTTCGGCATTTTTATATTTAACTAATGACTTCCATAGCAAAAATAAAAATCCTGCAAGAATGAGAATCCCTATGGAATTAAAAATTCTTTTTGAAACAATTACATTTTGTATAGAATAAATTGCTCTCGTCAACTCTCCAAGTCCGAGACTGCCTGTTATTGAAGTGTTCCCGTATATGATAAAAACCATTCCAATTGAAAT
This sequence comes from Candidatus Pacearchaeota archaeon, assembly GCA_027021195.1. Classification (GTDB taxonomy): domain Archaea; phylum Nanobdellota; class Nanobdellia; order Pacearchaeales; family GW2011-AR1; genus JALUUW01. Next base: position 10,422 of record JALUUW010000074.1, read on the forward strand.
AAGGAATATGCTGCTTAAGACATTTGCAACTGAAAATCCAAGCTTTTTATTTATTCTGCTTACATATCCTGGAAAATTATATTTGTCAAAAAACATTGATATAAGGAAAAGAGGAACAAACAATCCGAAAGAATAAAAAAACATCAGCACTCCTGCATAAAGATAGCTATTGAAAACGCTTGCTATAAGCAGAATTCCTACAAGTATAGGGCCCATGCAGGCGCTAAAACCAAGAGCAAATAAAACTCCGAAAAAGAATATGCCAGACATTCCCTTGTTTTTAAGACTTTCGCGCCTTAATTTAATTCCTGAGAATCCTTTTCCAAATAAAGCCATTATCCCTAAAAAAATGATTAAGAATCCGGCAAGAGCTACAAAAAATCTACTGTTTTCCCTAAACAGAGAGATGCTCTTTCCAAAAAGAGTTGCTGTAATTCCAAAAGCAACAAAAACAGGCGTAAATCCGGCAAAAAATGTGAGAGTCATCTTCGTTATTTCTTTTTTTTCCCTAAAAGTATATGCAAAAAATGCTGGGAGAATGGCAAGGCTGCAGGGAGTCAGGATAGTTAAAATGCCTGCAAGAAATGCAATAACCAGAGTCAAATTGCTTGAGTAAAATTCCGCCTGCTGCCTATTGTATTCTGCAACTTTTTGCAGGTTCAGAGGGATTTCTGCAGCATCAAGCGTAAAGGAAAATAAAGAAAGCGCAATCAGGAGCATGAATGCTATGAAGATTGTTTTCCTCATTTTACTTTTTAAAAACAAGGCTCTTTCCGCTTGCCACCCATTCTCTCATTCCGCCTTTCAAATCATAAACATTTCTGTATCCCATCTTTGCAAGCTGCCTCGAAGCATTCCATGACATTCCTCCGCTTCTGCAATACACAAGAATTTTTGCATTCTTGTCTTCAGGGAGTTTATCCGAGTATGAAGACATGTCCCTCCAGTTTTCAGCAACCAGGTCAGTCCCTTCTATCTCACCCATATAAGGAGTATGGACATTAATAACAAAAACATCTTCAGTATTCATTAAATTCTCAAACTCCTCGCTGTCTACTAAAGTTACTTCATAAGATTTGGCATTCCAGAGGTAAAAAATTCCCAAGATTGCCAAAGCAAATATGCCGATTAAAATATACATCTTCCTTTTCATTTTCCCTAAAAAAATTTTTATAACTGCTCTTCAACAGGAATACCGTATTTTTCATAAATAATTTCCCTTAAACCATCAATGTGATTCTCTCCAACTTCATTTGCAATTGCTGTTGCAAAATATTTTGACAGGAACTTATTTCCATTGCCTTCAAGAATCTCTCCAATGCACTCTCCGCAAGGAGGCTCTCCGTTGACAATCTCCTCAAGGCAGTTGCACTGTGCCCCACTCCTGTCAGAAGAAGTTTCAAAAAGGCAGTAAGTGCAAGGCTTCTCCAGGCAGCACCTATATCCTTCAGACAAAAGATTTTTCTGAATATCCTCCTTGATTGAAATAAAATAATCCATCTTTGCATTCATGCCCATCTTATCATAATCAGACGTAAATCCTGCAAAAAAAATTAAGAGCAAATTAATAAATACTGAGACAGACGCAATCAAGATTAATATTTTTTTCTCTTTGGATGAACCCTTTTTTTTATCCATTTTAACCCTCTTAAACAACCATAAATTCAGAAGCGGATCCGTCTTTCAGAGCATAAACAGTCCACGATTCTGTTTTTTGTCCAGGCATTCCAGGACTTCCTGAAGGCATTCCTGGAAGGGCTATTCCATCAATGTCGGGCATTTCATTAAGAAGTTTAGTTACTGCCTCAATAGGAACATGGCCTTCAATAAAATACCCCTCAATTACAGCAGTATGGCAGCTCTGCATTTCCAGAGGGATATTATATTTCTCTTTTATTGAAGAGAGGTCATCTTTTATTTTCACATCTACGCTAAATCCCTGCCCTTCGAGCTCAGAAATATAACCTCCGCAGCATCCGCAATAAGTTGATTTATATACTGTGACTACAGGCCCATTGCCCCCGCTAATTGCATTTCCATCCATGCTTTTCTGAAAGCTGATGAATGCCATAAACAAAAACAATCCTATAGCAACAGAGATAATCCCAATTATAGCTTTCCTGGTTTTCATTTTATCTTCTGATAATCTTCCCTGAGTTTAAATCTTTTACTGTTCCCAATGCTTCAGGATTTCTCATTACAAACCATCCGTCGCTTTCAACGCTTCCAACCTGTTTCCATGCGTTGACAAAAGAGTCGTAAGCCTTTGCCTCTGGAGAAAGAATAATTATAGGGGCTTTTTTAATATTGTATTTTGATACTAATTTCTTTCCCTCTGCAGAAGAAATATCATGTTTTTCCTCTTTTTCTATTGCAACACCGAGACCTTTCAGAATTTTTTTATTAAGGCTCACATCATAGCACTCATCGCATGAGGCATCCTCGAGCATTATAAGTTCAGCCAGCCCAACTATTTTATTTGTTGCAAGATCCTTATAAGGGGCTGCAGATGACTCAAGCAAATAATACCCTTCTTTGTCACTTAGACCAATCTCAATAAGCTTTTCCCTGATTTCATCATAGTAGTTTATCTCTTTTGAGATTAAAATAGATGGAACTTTCTTTATTCCAAACTTTTTTACAAATTCCCTCCCTTCTGCAGAGTTGTATTCATGTTTTTTCCAATCCTTAATTGAAACTCCTGCCTCTGCAAGGCTGAAAGGTATTGAGCTGAGACTCACGCACTTATCACAGGAAGAATCAACAATCTCAATCAATTCAACCTCTCCCCTCACCTTATTTGAGGCAACATCAAAATAAGGAGCATTAGTTTTATCGAGAACAAGAGCATTTCCAGTAAGTTTAAAATTGTTGAAAGTTACTTTGTTATTATTTATCTCTCCTGAAATTATAACAGATGGAAGTTTTTCAATATTGTATTTCTCAATCAGCATTTTTGCCTCTTCAGAGCCGTAGTCGAAAAATCTCTCTGTTTGCACATCAACATTCTGTTTTTTTATCGAATTAACAATCTCAGAAGCATCATAACATCCCTCACATTCAATTACGCTTATGTCAATTTTAACAGGCCTATTCAATTCTTTTATTTCCTCAATCTTATTGTCTAAAAGAGAATTTGAAGTTGATATAAAAAGAGTGTTTACAAAAAAGACTGCAAGCAAAACAGAAAACAGCAATATAACTGTCTTTGGGCTGTCCGCTTGGAGGATTTTTTCCAATTTCTTTAAAATATTATTTCCGTGTTTTTTCTTTGCCATTTTCGCCTAAGAGTATAAATAAGGAAGGCTGAGATTCATCTTCCGAATTAAAATGTTTCAGCTAACAGCCTCCGACCATTCCTGGAAGGTTCTTCAGGTTTGTCGGAGTTCCTGCACTTCCGCTGCTTTTTCCTGAAGAAGTTTTTGAAGCTGAAGTAGCCTTAATGCTTTTTGTTGCACCCAACTCACTTATGTCACTCTTCATTCCTGCAAGCTGAACTGCCTGTACGATGCTAAACAAGACCATTAAGATCAGGACTCCAACAATCAAGGTATCCTTATCAAGCTGTCTAATTTGTTTCATTTTTCCTCCTTTCATTTTATTTAATATTAAGCAAGTTTCTTAATCTATCCTCATCAAACCCTAAAACAATCTCTCCGTCAATTTCAATAACAGGGACTCCTGTCTGCCCTGATTTCTTAACCATCTCTTCTGCTGCTTTTTGGTTTTCTGAAACATCAACCTCTTCAAAAGAGATGTTATGCTCCTTTAAAAAATCCTTTGCCATTGTGCAATAAGGGCATGTTGGCGTTGAATAAACTTTTACTGATTTCATTTTTCCTTTATTTCCTTGTTTTATTAGCAACCTCCCACCATTCCCGGAAGTTCTGTTTCTATTTCCCCTCCAGACGCTTTTAGTGCAAGATTAACCATGTCTCTCGGATAAAAGAGAGTCTTCCATTTTAATACTTCTCTCAAAATTTCAGCATCATTCATGCCAGTGTCTTTCATTAACAGCATTGTAAGGCTCTGCACAGCAGGATTGTGCTTGCAGCCGCATTTCAATTCCCCGTCTTTTGTTATCCCAACAGGGCCGACACCGCAGCAAAACTCACAGCTTATTCCTACAGGCTTTGTTGCGAGATTAAGGTATCTTTTCCATATTTCTGGATAATTTTGTTTTATGTCTGATTTAATTGTATTATAATTAGAAGAAAGAAGAGTCAAAGCCCCTACAGGGTCATCAAAACTTATTCCCATTGCATCCCCATAATCAGGCGTTCCCTGAGACACCATAATATCAATAGCATCTTGTTCAGTCTGAATTTGCTCAACAGGGAAAAGGGTTGCAATGGCCTGTGAAGTGGACTTTATTTCATAAATTTGAGAGACATCCAGCTTCTTTACAGAGCTTCCAGATATTTTTCCCGAAATAGTGGAAATCTGCCACTGATTAAAAATTAAAAGCAAAACAACAACCCCTATTAATACCTGAATGTTCCTGCTGAACATTGATTCTCTTTTCCCAGTTATTTTATTTCTGTTAGCCATATTGATTATGTTACTGATTGTATCCTTTTAAATTTAACTCATCTTAGTTGGATAATGGGGTATTAATAATTTAGGGTATGAACAGAGGCTGAAAAAAGCCTCAAATCAGCCTAATTTTGGAATATTAACGTTCATAAGGCGGAAATTTAAGGGCATTCATTCTTTTTATGGGTTTTTTGGAATTATTCAGTTTTAATATCTTCATTACTTCTTCTATAAGAGTCATGCATTCTTCAATTGTATTGTAAATGCTAAAGGAGATTCTTGCAGATCCATTGATTTTATTTGAGTTAAGCCAGGAGTGAACACAATGCATCCCAGACCTTATCATAATATTTGAGCTTTCATTAAGCATGCCTGCTATTTCATGAGAGTCAAATCCCTTGATATTGAAACTTAATATCCCTGTTCTCTTTTTGTAATCGTTATCTCCAAGAATTTCTACCTCTTCTCTGGATAGCTCATCAGAAACAAGCTTATTTAGCATTTGCTCATGAGTAGCAGCCCTGCTGATTCCCACTTTCCTGAAGTATCTGAGTGCTTCTGCAAGCCCGATAATTCCAGAATAATTCTGCAGTCCGGCTTCCATCCTTTGAGGAATTTTTTCAATTTCATAAGTTTTGTAAGTGCTGTCTTTTACCGCGCCCCCTCCTAAAGTGAAGCTTTTCAGTTTTTCAAGGGCATCAAGCTTCCCATACAATACCCCTGTTCCGCTTGGCCCGAACACTTTATGACCTGAGAAAACGAGAAAATCAGGGTTGAGGCTTCTTACATTTATTTTCATATGAGGGACTGATTGTGCAGAATCAATCAAAACCAAGGAATTGTTTTTATGAGAGAGTCTTATAATTTTTTTAACAGGGTTTGCAGTTCCATCAAGATTGGATATATGGGCAGTGGATACAATTCTCACATCTTCTGTAAGCTTTTCTTTAAAATCCATTATGTCTCCAAATCTGAAAAATTTTAGTTTAATGCCTTTTTCTCTTAGCATCTGAAACGGAGCAAGAAGACTGTTATGCTCCTTATCACTTATTAAGACAGACTCTCCTTTTCTTAAATTCAAGGAATTTGCTATTATGTTAATCCCTTCTGTGGAGTTTTTTGTAAATATAATTTCCTCTGTCTTTTTTGCGTTTATAAATTTTCTAACCTCCATTCTTGAATTATACACCTCATCCAAGACTCTTTTGGCAAAGACATGCGAGCTTCTTCCTGCGCACGAAGGAAAGTCAGTATAATATCTGCTAACAGCATCAATAACCTGGACCGGCTTCAACGAGACACATGCCGAATCCATGTAAATTACTGGTTTTTTGTTTATTTTTTGCTTTAAAGCCGGAAAATCTCTTCTTATCTTGTAAACATCAAGCCTCATTTTTCCCCCTTATTATAACATATTTCATCACACTTGTTTTTCTCACTTCCAATACATCCTTCCAGAGATTTGCACGTGCAGTTATTGTTTTGGCATGATGAAATTCCACACTTTTGTTTTTCGGAAAAATACTGAAAAAAATTACTAAAAAAACCTTCTGCTTCACTATAAATGCACGAATTTCCAGAATTAGGATTATTTCCATTGCAATCCCCATATGCAAGGTAGTTATATATGCTCATTCCGGAAAATATTGTGCTGGCAAAGAAAAGAACAGTAAACACCCATGAGAGAACTTCAAAATACTTAAACACAAATCCTGCAAGTGCTGGAGATTTCCCCATAAGTCTTCCAGTTATCATGCTCTTAAGTCTCTTATCAAGAGCAGAAGTGCATTTTCTTACCGTTATCCTTCTAAAAACACAGTCAAAAGCCTCAAAGGCGATTTTTCTGTGTTTTACACTAAAAAAACCAAGAAGTCCAAAAACAACAAGGGCCAAAAAACATATCATTTTACAAGTTCAAAAATTAGTGGTTTCAGGCTCCGCAACCAGCTCCTCCAGGATTTAATATTTTTGCTTCTGAATTCCTGGAAAATCCAAATCCTGGAGAAGGAGTATCTGAAGAAAGCTTCTGGAAGCATTCCTCTGGAGGATTATTGAATGAACTGCATATTAGGTTCAAAAGACTTGCAGAGTTTCTTTCAGACGTAGTCTTTAAACCGTTTATCACAAGCGTGGGACTTCCCCGAACTCCATATTTCTCATTATCTTTTTTATGAATCTCAAAGCGTGGAAATCTCCCATTTATCCATGAAGACTTGTCTTCAAGATTTTTTGTAATCATGAACTCTTCATCTGTTTTTTTAGCGCATGATAAAAGCATTTCTGTATTAATCGCGGCCTTTTCAATACAATCATTACTGTTTTTTCCAGAGTCAATAAAACATTCAAGGTAATCAAGATATTTGCTTTTCTGCTCTTTTTGTATACAATATTGGTTTAGCTGTTCTTCAACCTCCCCCTGTAAAGGATGCATTGCGTAACTGACAAATTTCACCTCGAAATTTATCTTATCCTTCAACAGTTTTGCAACAGGAAGTATTGCTTTTTCCATCTGAAGACCATAAGGACAGTGACTCATTACAAATAATTCGACTGAAGGTATATCTGACTTCGGAATTCCTGCACTCTCTCGGGAAATTTCTGCATTGTCTATTTCCATTTCTTCCACAGGAACAATCCCTTGAACAAGATACTTTCCGTCTTTTGTTATAAATGTAGGAATCTCTTTTCCCTTATACAGCAAGGTAATCTCATATAAATCACCAAAGTCACTATATGAAAGATACTTAACATCAGAATCGGCTTTCTTGTTTAAAAATTCAGCTGCTTTTTTTCCAGCATGCTCTCCTGAAACAACATTCTCAGAAATAGGCATCTGAAAAGCCGCAATAGAAAGCCCTACTAAGGCAACTGCAAAGATCAATGTTGAAATACGCCACAGGTTAACAGATTTTTTTATGTCGCTTTTCATTTTCTTTTTGATATCAAAATTCAGGATAAATTATTTTATAAATATTTGGTGAAACTATCAGAAACCAAACAAAGGTTTCATGTATATGAAACCATAATAAAATGTTATAAAAATAATTAAGTAAAAAATTATCTTGGGTTTCATAATGATGAAACTTTGCAAAAAATTTATAAAAGCATACTATCATATTTAAATATGAGAAAAAATATTGTTTTGCCCGCAACTTCAGGAATCGTTATTGTTGTAATTCTCATTATATCAATTCTTAATTTTTTTGGAATATCTATCTATCCCCTTTCAGTGAGCTATTGCGGATGCCACCGCATGCTTCCAAACCAATTATTCCTAATTCTCGCAGTTCTTTTAATAATCTCAGTTACTCTTTTTTCATACTATTTTCTGTCAAAAAGAATGGAAAGAAAAATAGACAGCCAGATAGAAATGCTCTCAAAAATAATAAGTAAAAGAGAAAAGAAAGAAAAAGAAAATAAGTCATTGCTAAAATTTTTTCGTGATACTGAAAGGATAGTCATAGAGGCCCTAATTGAAAATGGTGGAAAGATGCTTCAATCTGACCTGAGTAAAATGAAAAATATGACTAAATTAAAAGTTCACAGAGCAATAAAGAGCCTTGAAAGCAAAGGTGTCGTAAAAACAGAAAGCCAAGGAAAGACAAACAAGGTAACCCTTGTTAAAGGAGTCAGAGAGCTGTTAGAAGGAGCCAACTAATTTAGTAGAATACGGCTATGAAGCAATATAAAAATAAAAAAGTTAGAAGGATATTGATTAAAAAAATTATTTAATTGAGTTTGCTTTAAATACGCTTATTATAAACAATACCAATCAGTGAATCTTCCCATCTTATCAAAATATTTAATAAGCCAGATTTCCTGTTTAATGCATGAAAAAAGAGGACCTTCAGTTTCTTGGCCAGTTAATCAGGGCTCTTGAAGAAGCAAGCTTAAAGCTTGAGGAGGCGTATAACAACAAGGATTATGAAGCCTTAAGCAGCTCAAAAAGAATTATCTCCCAAATACATGAAAAAATATCTGAGATTGTAAAATGACAGGCTCATATAATCCCATCTCAAAACTAAAAGAGATTATATCAAGAGAGAAAAAAGCAGCAGAAGAGATTAATTCAATGTTTAAAAGCCTTGAAAATGCAAAGAGCGCCGGAGAGAGAAGAATTATTCTTGCCCAAATAGCATCATTAAAGGCTTTTATGAGAGAAGCAAACAAGATTATTCCTCAGATACTGAAAGAAGTAAATATTCCAAAACCTCTTACAGCTAAACCATTAAATAAGATACAGAAAAAGCAAACACAAAAAGCATCTGGAAAAAAGCCAGGGTGGCTTAAATTCCTCTCAAAAGGACCTGCTATCTCGGATTTTGAAAAAAGAACACTTAAAAGACTTAAAAAAAATGAAAAAAAAGAAGTCAAAAGAGAGGTAAAAAAACAAAGCGAGTATCTCAGAATAGCAAACAGCATTTTCTCTGATATTTCAGCACAGCTTATTAAAAAAGAGATGTTCAGCGACCTGAAAAGAGACCTGATTAAGGCAAATCTCAACATTCTCCCAAAAACATACATGTCTGCAATCCTTTTTACAACTCTTCTATCTTTTATTGCAGCAATATTTATTTTTTCATTTCTTTTGTTTTTCAGTATTGGAGCAGTTCCTCCTTTTGTAACTCTTGTTAAAGAAAGCATTGGAATGAGATTTCTGAAAACATTCTGGATTTTATTTGTAATTCCTGTTGTAACCTTTGTTCTTATGTATACATACCCCTCAATGGAAAAGAAAGTTGCAGGAAAAAGAATAGACAGAGAGCTTCCTTTTGCAACAATACACATGTCTGCAATTTCAGGATCAATGATTGAGCCAAGCAAGATATTCAGCATAATAGTGTCAACAAAAGAATATCCGTATCTTGAAAAGGAGTTTACAAAATTAATAAATGAAATTAATGTCTTAGGGTATGATTTAGTCACATCATTAAGAAACAGCGCTTCCAGAAGCCCAAGCAAAAAGCTTGCAGAGCTGTTTAACGGCCTTGCAACTACAATCAGCTCAGGAGGGGATCTTCCCGTGTTTTTTGAAAAAAGAGCGCAGACCATGCTTTTTGATTACAGAATCGAGATGGAAAAACAGACAAGAGCTGCTGAAACATTCATGGATATTTACATAAGCGTAGTCATTGCTGCTCCTATGATACTTATGCTCCTTTTAATGATGATGAAGATAAGCGGCCTTGGAGTTCCAGTAAGCTCCTCAATGATTACATTAATTATGACTATGGGGGTGTCAATGATAAACATAGCATTCTTAACCTTCCTCCACCTAAAGCAGGAGAACGCATAAAATGGAGATAAAAAAAATCCACTGGATTGGAATAGCCTTCTCAGTCATAGTTATAATTGCATCTCTTTTTTTCATAGGAAGCAAATTTTTCTTTTTAATGATAGGAATAGGAATGATAATCGGAGCTGTGCCGTTTGTGCTTACTGTAGTTAATGAAACTAAAGTGGATGCAGAAAAAGAGGAAATGTTTCTTGAGTTTGCAAGGAATCTGGTTGAAAGCGTGAAAACAGGAACTCCAATAAGCAAGAGCATTATTAATGTGAGGAAAAAGCCATATGGAGTTTTAAGCGAGAATATTGAAAAACTTGCAAACCAGATACATCTTGGAATTCCATTAAACACTGCCTTAAAAGTGTTTTCAGAAGATGTTAACAACAAAACAATATCAAGAGCACTGACACTTATAGGCCAGGCAGAAAAAGCAGGAGGGGATATAGGAGAGATTCTTGAGGCAGTTGCAGAAGCTGTAAGCATGTCAGACAAGCTGAAAAAAGAAAGAAAAGCAGTCATATCCACTTTAGTTGTTCAGGGATATATAATTTTCTTTGTATTTCTTGTAATAATAATTGTCATGCAGTTCAAGATACTTCCAATGGTTTCTGGAATAGCTGACGTAGGGGCTGTCGGCTCAATAGGAATAGGCGGGGGAGGGGGAATAGACCAAGAGGAAATTGCCAATTCTTTTTTATATCTTCTTTTAGTGCAGGGATTATTCAGCGGTCTGACAATCGGAAAGCTTTCAGAAGGAAGCATTAAATCAGGCATAAAGCACTCTTTTGCCCTCATGCTCGGATCTTTTCTTGTCTCCTCAGTTTCAAATCTGTTCCTCGGAAGCTGAACTTAGTGATTAATTGCAAAAAAATCAATAAGAATATAAACTCTTTTTTCAAAGTATAGTAATGAACAAAAGAGGTTCGCATGTAGGAGTCATAATGTCATTTGCAATATTCGTCACTTTCCTCGCTTTTCTTTATGCCGTTGTAGAGCCTACAACAAAAGTGCAGAAAGACAAGCAATTCTTAATAAGCTATCTTAAACTTGAATTAATTGAAAATTTCTCAGCAAACCTTACAACCTCTTCAATAAAAGTTGACGACAGTTTTACAATCACCAAAAGCTGCATAAGATTCAACAATCTCAGAATAAGATTTCCCGAAGGAGAGAATCTTGTAATTAAAGATGAATCAGGAAACATCCTTAATTATTCAAGAATAGGAAGAGACAATCTGATAATTGACATCATTAATCCGTCCAACAAATTCTTCAGAATATATTCTTCAACAGAGTTTCAAGAAGGATATCCTGCAGAAGGAACAGACTGCGACAACATAAATGAAAACTACATTATCGGAAGAATTAAAACAGAGAAGGACATATTTGCAACAAAAATAGTGAAAATGATAAACAGGCACAAAAATGACTATGAGGCTTTAAAAGATGAGCTGAAAGTCCCTCTTGGAAGCGAGTTTGGATTGGGATTTACTTACAGCAACGGAACAATAATAAAGACAGAGGACAAAGAGACGAAAGTGAATATTTATGTCGAAGAGATTCCAATACAATATGTTGGAAAAGAAGCAAATATAAACCCAGGATTCCTTAGGATAAAGATGTGGTGATAAAATGGATAATAAAAAAGGATGGATAAGAATTGTTGAAGCCTTTGTATCATTAATTTTTATAATAGGAGTTTTGCTGATAGTTTTAAACAAAGGAGGCATTTCAAAAGAAGATATCTCCTCGAAGATGTATGACATAGAGCTTTCTATCCTGAGA
>JALUUW010000075.1 GCA_027021195.1 Candidatus Pacearchaeota archaeon
CTCATGTCTTCTTTAAACTCAGACATCTTGCTTTCAAAATCCCTGCAAAGCTCTTTCATCATCCCTCCTTCACCAAGCAAACTGATTTCAATGCCTAAATTTGCAAAAAGAGCCTTGCTGTCTTCTTCGCTTAAAACAACATTCTCTATTGTGACCTGGTGCTCAATTCCCAGAATCTCCAGAGCCCTTTTTCCAGCCTTAAATCTTTCTTGGTCTGCTTTAGTAAATGGAAATATTATCTTTCCCTCTGCTCTTGAATGCTTCAGCCATTCTACCAGTCCGAAAAACTGTTCTTTTGTTATTTCTGTCCAATAAAAAATAAATTTAGGATAAAAAGGAATCCCGTAATTCCTGCTAAATTCAACTGCTTTTTCAAAAGAAACATTAAAACAGTCTATTTCTTTCTCTGCCTCGCTGCAGCTTTCCCTAAGGTCAAGCTTCCACCACTCTTCAACATATCCTGGCTTAATCAGCTCATGATTCCTGTTACTCAAATCGCTGAATGGAAAAAGAATATCTCCAAGATAAATTATTTCCTCGACATCCGGATAAAGTTTTTTAGCCTCTTCCTTGCTCCTTAGTTTCTTTACGCTTCCATTAGAAAGCTTAACAATTGGCCCTTCAATCAAATCGCAGGATGTAACTGCACACCCTTTTGTCGGCTTTTCAATCTTTAACTGAGTTCCTATGGCAATAAAATTATCTGTGATTGCCATTGTTGCGGGATGTAGTGAAGCGGCACTAAAACCACTCACTCTCCCCCTCCCGTACCTGAATCTGAATGCTCCTGATTTTGAAGGGTGGCCAAACACTGGCCTTCCGGCAACCAGGTCTTTAATATATGTCGGGGAATCATCTCCTCCGGAGATTCCTTTCTCTCTTTTCTTATGCAACTCAATAAAGCCGTCTAAAAAATCCCATGCGCTTAATTTAAATCCTTTTTCTCTTAAAGAAGAAACATATCTCTTAATTTTTGCTGCTTTTTGTGCAATCCCTTCTCCAAAAACAAGGCAGAACCCGCTTCTTATAAAATTCGTCTCTACTCTTTCAAGATTTTTATAATTAGAAACTTCCAGCCTCTCTGAAGCCTCGCCATTTATCTGAAGAGGAATGTGTTTTGCAAGAAAAATTATCTCTTCTTCAGTAGGCATGTATTGTAAATTAGTTATTCTCTCATGATAATCATTAAGCTCAGTTACTGTTCTCTTTATTTCATCGTCAGTAGGGTCATATTTCTCATATCCAAATATCTCTCTAAGATGATCAATGATTACTAATGAAAAAGCAGCCCCTGTTCCTCCTGCACTTCTTACAGGTCCGGAAAAAAAAGGGGAAAAATACTCTTTTCCTTCCTTTGTCTTCAGAAGCCTTATTTCTGTCAGCCCTTCTATAGGGGAAGAAACAACGCCTAAAGTAATATATGCAAACCCAATTCTCGCCCCGGCGTCAATTGCATCTATTAGGCTTGCAAACTTGCAGAACTTTTGTTTTGCTACTTCTTCTGCAATCTGAAGGCAAACAGCAGGGTCAAGCTTCCCCCACCTCTTCTCAAGCTCAAGAATCCTTTTATCAATTCCTGAGTCCTGCATTTGTGGATATATTGTGGAAATCAGCCCAACAACTTTTTCCGCAAGGCTTCTTGCTAAAGGAATTTCTACATGTGAAACAGGGTCAAGGCCTTTTTTCCTTGCCTCTTCAGCCACGCTGTAAACTTTCTTAACCTCTTTCTCCAGGTTCTTAAAATATTCTTGGGTATTCATTTTAGCAAAAGCTGTTTTTTACTTCTTCTAAAATTAATTCTCTTTGCTTCTGGAATTTTTCCCTTACCTCTTCCCATCCGATCTCAACACTCGCTATTTTTCTTAATCCTCCATTTTAATTATCCAAAATCAAAAAATATTTATCAAATCCTGAGTTTTTCTTCTCTTCATCCAACATAAATTTATAATCCTCTGAAATTTCTGATAAACAGGCAACCCCCTCCTCAAAAAGAATTTCAGGGTCAATGTATCTGAATTTCTTTTTTAACAAAATTCCTTCGCTATCGCTTTCATGTATCTTAAATCCTTTTTTCAATAACTCAAGGCCATTTAAGATTTCATCATCTCCTTTTTCATATAACATCTCAATTACTTCGTAATCAGTAAGATTTAAGTGCTTCTTCGAAATTATTTTTCTCTCTATTGCTTTTTTAAGAATATTTGCCAAGATATAGTATCTTGCTCTTGCCTCCTTCCCTGCCCAGTGCTCATTGTTTAATCTTGCATATTCTTTTCCAAACAACTCTGCAATTTCTTTGCTCTTAAAAACAATTTGGTTGTTCCTGACAGTCAAATCCAAAAAAATGCTCTTTACAAAACAGTGTTCTTTCTCTGTTTCAAGCTCTCGTAGAGCATAATCAATTCTGTCCGCGCACAATCCGGGGGAGGGCTTTTCCAGCAAGGAGAATCTTTCAACTTCAGAAATTTTTCTATAATCAAAGCCGTGCCTTTCCAAAATAAAAGGGATTTCTGAATTCTCAATAATTTTTAAATGGATTTTGTCTTGATAATCTTCTTTCAGGGGATCTCCCATGACCCAGTCTACAACATGTGAAAACGCTGTGTGAGAAACATCGTGCAAGAGCCCTGCTATCTGCTCATCCAAACCAGCATTAAGTCTCCTTAAAAGAACTAAAACCCCAATTGAATGATCATATCTTGAAAAGCTGTTTTTATGATAATACTCTTCGGGCATTCCCCATTGAGAAATTTTCTTTAGCCTTTGGATTGGTTTTGAATTGATTAAATCTATTAAGACATCTTCGTCAATTATCTCTTCTCCATAAACCCTGTCTTTAATTATCATTTTATTTTTTGATTTCCATTTTTACTCAAAATCAAGAAGTTTTATGGCTCCTGTTTTAAGATTAAACATAGGGACTTTGCAAAAATCAGGCTCATTCCCCATTTTTTCCTGAAAGGCGGTCTTGCTTTCCCATGTTGAGCTCGAGATTGTTAGAATGTTGTTGTAGTATGAAACTGCGCTTTTATGAGTGTGGCTCGACACAAAAATATCAGGGACATTCCTTATTATCAACTCATCCCTTGCCGAAGGATAATAAAGTGTGGAAGTATGTGTAGGGGCAAGATGCCTGTTCTTTAAGAGATAGTGAAGTATCTTGTCTGGTTTGTGTGTTGCCTTCTCTTTTATCAGCCGGGGGATGTTGTTGGAGTAGTAGTGAAAAGAGTAGCCATGATAAGTAAGGACATTAAACCCTTGAAACCCTTTTTTTGCCCCAATATTTACTTGAGCGGGATTTGAAGTAAGATAAACATTTTTTAAATTGTAAAGAGGCCATGCATACTTTTCATCAAAAGCCGGTTGAGGCTCCATAATTCTTATAGCATCATGATTTCCTGGAGAGATGATTATCTTTATATCTTTCCTAATTTTTCCAAGAAGCTCTGCAGCTGTTTCAAACTGGGACTCTACATCTGTAATTGAAAGTTCTTTTTCCTGTCCTGGATAAATTCCAATGCCTGCAATCAAATCCCCTACAATAAAAAGATATTTTATTTTCCTGGCCTCTGGAGTATTTGGAACCTTGCCATTAAGATATTCTACAAATTTCAAGAAATTATCTTTTAAAAAAAGCTTGCTTCCGACATGGAGGTCTCCGGTAAATAAAGCAAACTCTTCAACAGGCGACTTTTTCCGCTCATGAATCATTGAATCTGGAAAAATAATGTCATTTGCAAAGACAATCTCTTTGTTTCCAGAGCCCTTAAATCCTACTACAGAATCCAATGGAACTTCTTCTGCTTTTTCATAAAGAGATTCATTGCTCTGGCTTACCAGCACCCTGATTTTTCCAGTAAGATCCTCTACCTCTAAAAGCATGTTTTTGTTTTTCGTAACTTTTTTATCAGAAACAATCCCTATTAAAGAAAGCCTCTGATTATTTCCAGATATTTTATTTATTGAGACAAGATTATTGAGCTCAGATCTCTCTTGCAAAATATCTCTCATTTCAGAAAATCTTGCTCTGAAATAGCCAACAAAATCTTTCACTTCAATCTTTTTATTGAGCGAGTGATTTGCAGAAGTAACTCTCACATCACTAAAACCCTCTTCAGCCGGGCTTTTATTCTCTGAAGTGTTTTTTGGGTTTTTATTGCTTTCAAAAACAGCGCCACCCCTCTCATAAGTTGAAACTTCTTTTGATATTTCAATACTAAGGCCAAGTCTTATTTTCAATTTTTCCAGTCTTCTTTGATTTTCTTCTGGAAGAGTGCAGAAGACCTTTGAAACCTGTTCCCGATTTCTGTTAAAAAGGTCTTTTGTAATTATTTTCCTATCTGTCTGATTCCGAATTCCTTCTATAACGAGCTTCACCGACTCTATGTCTTCTGTTTCACTAAAAACACTCAAAACCTCTTTATCAACTAACAAACCTCTTTCCAGACAAAACTTAAGTATTTCTTTCGGATTCATTTTAGCCTTCTTTATTGGAAAAACAATTCAGCTGTAATCAAGAGAATCCTTGATAATCTCTTTTGCTTTTTCAATTATGTTTTTTGTTATAGCGAGTTTTATCTCTCTCATTCTTCCCCCCCTTCCTTTAGAAATAACTCTTACATTAATTATGCCGAGCATATCAAACTCCTGAATTATATCGCTAACCCTTCTCTGAGTCAATACTTCAGTCTTGTTTTTAATGCAGAGATCCTGGTAGTAATTATAAACTTCACCTGTAAAAATATTCGTATTTTTCTGATTTTCACTAAGAAGAATTATTGAATAAAGAACGAGTTGAAACTGTTTTGGCTCTGTTCTTATAACATCAAGAATTTTATCTCTTTCAATCTTATTATTAGCTTCGTCAATGTTTTTCAAAGATATTTTTTTTGACTGTTCTCTCTCAGCAAGCTCCCCCGCTATTCTTAAAAGATCAAGAGCTCTTCTCGCATCCCCGTGTTCTCTTGCTGCGAAAGCAGCGCATTTAGCAATAACTCCTTCCTCGACCACTCCTTCCTTAAATGCTTTATCAGCTCTTTTTTTCAGGATTTCCTGTAGCTGCAGTGCATTGTAAGGCGGAAAAACAATCTCTTCTTCTGAAAGAGAGCTCCTGATTCTCGGATCTATTTCATCTAAAAAAGTGAGATCATTACTTATTCCAACAACACATATCTGTGTTTTTGAAAGCTCTGAATTGAGTCTTGTCAGATTATATAAAAAACCAT
>JALUUW010000076.1 GCA_027021195.1 Candidatus Pacearchaeota archaeon
CACCATTATTAATAAAGTGTCTGCAGAATTTGTAAGCCCTTTGTCATGATATTCTGATTCAACTGGAGGATTTTCAATCAGCTGAATTCCAACTCCTTGGTAATCCATTATCCCTATTGCAGGCTCGTTTGTTGTGAACTGGAATTCTGAAATTGATGGAGAGGCATTAGTTAAAAGGGCAAGCAAAGAAGATTTCCCGGTGTTTGTAAGGCCGATAATTACTGCTTGCATGTCTTCTTTTTTTATTCCTGTTTTAGAGGATTTCCCGGATTTTTTTCCTTTTTCTATTTTTTCTTTTAGTTTTTTATATCTTGTTTTTAAGTTGGAAAGCATGTTCTCGCTGCTCTTGTGTT
This sequence comes from Candidatus Pacearchaeota archaeon, assembly GCA_027021195.1. Lineage (GTDB taxonomy): Archaea > Nanobdellota > Nanobdellia > Pacearchaeales > GW2011-AR1 > JALUUW01. The sequence goes on from JALUUW010000076.1 coordinate 354, forward strand.
TAGGACACTCTCTAATCATCTCTTCCAATGCTTCAAGCCTCTCTTCATCTGTTTGAGCAGACAAAAATCTGCCGTGGGCCCTCTGATATGCTGGGCTTTGGTTTGTCGATGCCATACATCTTTTAAATCCATTTAGCTTAAAAATTTAATGACCAAAAAAATACAAAAACTCGGAAAAGATTTTTTTGAAAGAGACGCCAAAATTGTAGCCAGAGATCTTTTGGGCAAAGCCCTTGTGAGGAAAATAGGCGGAAAAGTGCTGATAGTGAGAATTGTTGAGACTGAAGCTTATTTCGGGCCAGAGGATCCTGCTTCAAGAGCAAGCAAAGGCAAAAATAAAATAAGCGAGATGATGTGGGCCGACCCTGGAAGAATTCTTGTTTATAATGTGCATATGTATAAGATGTTTAATGTTGTAACAGGCAAAAACGGACAGGCAAGTGCAGTTCTTATCAGGGCGTTAGAGCCATTAAATTTTAAGGCAAGGCTTTCTGGTCCTGGTTTGTTAACGGGTTTTTTGCAAATTGATAAAAAAATTCATGGAAAGGTTCTTTATGAATTGGATGAAATTTGGATTGGAGATACTAAAGAATCAGAGAGTCTTGAAATTGCTGAAAGCTTCAGAATAGGGGTAAAAAAAGACCTTCCTGAAAAGCTCAGGTTTTATATTAAAGACAACAGACATGTAAGCAGAAGATGAGAAAAGAAGAATTAATTGAATTAATTATGAAGAAAAAAGAATTTTCACAGCTTCCAAAAAGAGATGTTGAGATTGCTTTTGGGAAATTTGACAAGCCAGGATTTCTTGATGAGGAAAAGATTAAGTTAACAAGAGACTTGTTGAGAAAATCTTTTTCAGGATTTGCAGCCCAGAAGACTTTAACGCAAAATCCCGGGAGGCTTTTGAAGAATAAGTCTACTGAAGAAATTTTAAAAAAACACCTTTCAACAAGAGAGAGGCTTCTTTTTTATCCAGAGATTTACAATAGGCTGTTAAATGCCTTTAAGGGCAGAAAGATAAGCATTATTGATCTTGGAGCAGGGATTAACGGACTTAGTTATGCGTATTTTGTTAGAGGAGGCTTTAAAGTGGATTATGTTGCAGTGGAAGCAGTCAGGCAGCTTGATGATTTGATGAATTGTTATTTTAAGGAGAACAGGTGTTCAGGAAAAGCTCTTCATTTAAGCCTGTTTGAGCTGGAGAAAATTAAAAAAATTATAAGAGGGATGAAAAGGCCCCGGGTTGTTTTTTTGTTTAAGACTCTCGATTCCCTGGAAATGCTGAAGAAGGATTTTTCTAAAGAGCTTCTTCTGGAAATTGCTCCTATTGCAGACCTGGTTGCAGTAAGCTTTGCAACGAGAAGCATGATTAAGAGAAAAAAATTTTATGCAAAAAGGAGCTGGATTTTCAATTTTGTCAGGGAAAATTTTAAAATCCTTGATGATTTTGAGATTGCCGGAGAAAAATACCTTGTTTTTGGAAAGAAATAAATTTATAACCTCTCTTTGCATATCTCTTTAAGGTAAAATGAAAAAGAAATGGATATTTGTGCTTTTCCTGCTGATTATATTGAACCTTGCTGTATATATAATAAATGTGGGAGATTACCTTTCAATCAAACCCCCTCCCTTTAATTCTGAGTGGGGTATTTTTTCTGAGACCTACTTCTGGGCTGTTGGAGGAATTATCATTGTTACTTTTTTGTTTATTGTTCTTTTGTTTCTGAGGCAGACTTTGTTCATGTTCAAGAAGAAATTTGACCTGGCTTTTTTAGCCATTTAGCTGTTTTTGAAGATGTATTTATTAATAGCAACTTTTAAAATAGCACTGGTTTTTCTATTATTATGATTGATATTGATTTTCTTAGAAGAGAGATTGAAAAACTTCGGGTTGACTATTGGGACTGCAGATATTCTGAAACCCATCATTCTGGCATTACTTTGTGGAATAAGGAGTTAAAGCAGATCGGTGAAGGAGATTCATCGGGAATTGGAATAAGAATCTTAAATGGCAATGGATGGGGGTTTGCTGCAAGCACAAGGACTGACAAAAAAAGCCTTAGGGAGATAATCAAACAGTCATATAGAATTTCAATGCTTCTGAAAAAAGGGAATGAAAAAATCAATATGAATAATATTAAGTCTGTTAAAACTAAAAAACAGATAAGAGGGAAAAGGGATATTCGGAAAATGGATTTGGAAGACAAAAAGGATTTTTTATTAGAGCAAAGTTATGAGCTGAAAGGAAGCATAAAGAGCGTCTATCTCCGATATTTGGACAGGAGGGAGAGAAAGATGTTTATCAGTCCTTTAAGCGAGATCTACCAGGAAACAGACAGCGTTTTTTTGACAGGAGGGGTGTCTGCTTTTGAATCTGGAAAAAGCGAAGAAAAGGTATTCCGGGTGGCTAAACTCGGAGGCTTTGAAAATCTTAAACAAATACAGGGGAAACTTGATAATGCAATTTTAAACTCAAAGAAATTTCTCAGAGCAACGTCAATTAAGGGCGGAAAATATGATGTAGTCCTTTCAGGTGAGCTGACAGGGCTATTTGTTCATGAAGCACTTGGACACGCCTCTGAAGCAGATGCCGTTCTGAAGGGTGCAAGCTGTTTGAAAGGACTTCTTGGAAAAAAGCTTGCTGGAAGCAGCGTGAGCATCCTGGATGACCCTACACAAGATAATTTTAAAGGGTGGGGAAGTTATTATTATGATGATGAAGGAATCAAGGCAAGAAAAAACTACATTATAAAAAAAGGAATACTCAACTCACATCTTCATTCTATTGAAACATCCAAAAAACTTGGTATGCCTCTTACAGGAAATGCAAGAGCAGAAAATTCTCTGCACAGGCCAATTGTGAGAATGAGCAATACTTATGTTGAGAAAGGATGTGAGAGTTTTGAGGAGATGGTTGAAAGAATAAAAGAAGGTTATTTTTTAAAAGGATTCAAAGGGGGGGAGACAAATCCTGCAGACGGAGGATTTCAGTTTGGTGCTGCAGATGCTTACTATATTAGAAGAGGAAGGATTGTCGGACCTGTTAGGGGAGGCGGGATTGGAGGAAATACTCTTGAATTATTAAAAAGAATAATGCTTATTGAAAATAAGTATTCCGAAGATTCTCCGGGATTTTGCGGGAAGGACGGGCAGAGTGTTTATACGGGAGGGAGAAATCCTGCAGTTCTTGTGAAAGGAGCTACAATAGTTTAAAATGACTAAAGACGTTTTTCAGATACTGAAAAGGTGCAGTGCAGATTTTGTTCAGATAAATTTTTCTAATGTACATTCGAGCAAAGTGCTGTTTGAGCAACAAAAACTAAAAGACTTTTCAAAAGTTTTTTCAAGCCATGTTTCAGCTTCTGTGTGGATAGGAAAAAAACACGGAGTTGCTGTAGCAAATGTTTTTTCAGAAAAATTATTAAAAAAAGCCATTAAAATCGCAAAAGCTTCTGAAGACTTGGAGTTTTTTTACGGCCTTCCACAGCCAAAAAAAGCCCTCCCTATAAAAGGGCTGTATGACGGAGAAAAAACTGAAGAGGAGATTCTTAACTCTGCAGAATCAATGATAATTGATTTGAAAAAAAAAGAGACAATGCCTGAGGCAGTTTTAGAGTACTCCACTTTTGACCACAGGGTGGTCAACTCTTTGGGTGTTGATTTAACAGAAAAGGAGAGTTTGTTCAATGTTTCGGCAGAATGTCTGATAAAAGATAAAACCCCTGTCTCTCATACAGATTCTTATTCGTCAAGAAAGATTCCCCCCAATTCCGAGATAAACTGCTTTTCAGCCAGAGTGCTTGAAGAAACAAGGGAGTTAAGGAATCCTTTAAGGTTAACTAAGATTCCTGAAACAGTTATTTTAGAGCAAAGAGCCTTATCCCAATTACTGGATTCTGCATTTTTGTCCAACCTTAATGGGCTGAATGTTTTAAAAAAAAGGAGCATTTTTGCAGATAAATTAGGGGAGAAGCTATTTTCAGAAGACTTTAGTTTAAAGGATTCCGGAATTTTAGAAGGAGGGATAGAAAGCAGAAGCTTTGACGGAGAGGGCGTTCCCTGCCAGGAAAACAGCTTAATAGAAAAAGGGGTTTTGAAAAAGTTTATTTATGACTATAACACTGCAAAGCACCTCCATAAAAACTCAACTGGAAACTCTACTGGAAGAGGAATAGGATTTAATAATATTCTAATTAGCAAAGGAAGGGGAATTGAGGAAGATGGGGCGCTTGTAATCAAAGACGTTATCGGAGCGCATACATGCAATGAAATCACAACCAGCTTTTCTGTTAAATCCCTTGGAGCTTTGCTGATAGACAAGGGTGAGAGAAAACCCATTAAGGATGTTATGATAAATGGAAAAATGGTGGAGATTCTGAATAATATAACTGGCGTTGGAAAAGACATAAGGAATGTTGGGAATATTTATCTTCCAAAAATAGCCTTCAAAGGAATAAGAGTGAATAATCTTTGACTGAAAAAGAGTTATTACTATATTCTAAATAATTTCCATTCAACTTCTCAAAAGAATAATTTTTTAAATTTCTTTAATTATTATTGTAAATGAAAAGCTCGGAAATAACTGCACTGGCAATTGTATTTTTGCTGTTTATTATGGCTGTCTTTTTACTTTTTATTCTTAAAATTGTATTTTACTTAATTATGGCGTTTATTGCCTTGTTTTTTGCAGTATTTTTCACTATAAAAATCAAAAAAAGGCGCAGAAGAAAATTTAGAGAGTCTCTTGAAAGAACTTTGAAAAAGCCCCTTATAAGAGAGGCTG
>JALUUW010000077.1 GCA_027021195.1 Candidatus Pacearchaeota archaeon
TTCTAACGGGATTAATCTCATGTGCTATGGGCAGGTAAAACTGCCCAACCTCTTTTTACAATTAAATAAAACATAGTAGAATTAATTTTCGGTTTTGTAAATGTTAAGTTTAGAGGTTTACTTTACAATATGGAAAAAATTCTTAGAATGACATGCGGGAGAAAGGATTCGAACCTTTGCAGGCACTAAGCCATCTGGTTTCTCAGGAGCCAGCCAGAGATAATAACTAATGTTTTCCTCCAGGTTCTCCGCCTTAGCCAGACCCGTTTGACCACTCCGGCACTCCCGCATAATAACTAGTATTAATTTGGCATATAAAAAGCTTTATAAATGCAGTCAATTTTCAAAAATTGAAGACGGCCATAGCAGGTTGGAAACACCTGTTCCCATTCCGAACACAGAAGTTAAGCCTCCTGCGTTGATGGCAGTAGTGTCCGGCAAGACGCCAAACCATCAAGCTGTCTTTCACTATTTTTATAAAATCCTTTTTCTCTTGTTTAACATGGCTAAAAAGAAGATATCAAAATCCGAGGCACGAAAACAAATTCAGGAATTTTTTGAAAATTTAGATGGAAGAACTCCGAAAGAAGTAAAAAAAATAAAAAAGCTTGCAATGAAGCATAACATTCCCCTACGGGAAAAAAGAAAAAAATTCTGCAAGAAATGTTTTTCTGTTTACCGAAAACCTAAAATTAGGATAAAGAAGAATATTAAAACAGTTACTTGTGAAAACTGCGGTTATGTTGCAAGATGGAGGATGAAATAATCACTTGATAGTTTTGTATCCCTTTTCCCTTAAAATCCTTCTTACACTTTCATTAATCCTCTCCTCAGAAATTTCTCCCCTTTCAACTGCTTTTTCAATCTCATTTATTCTTTTCAGAATTTTTGAGTATGTTGAAAATTTAATTGTGTCTAACAAAATGTCATTTCCTGCTTTTACGAGCTCAGGATAAGCCTTCTTAAAATTAAATAAATACGACCACCTTAATCCAAGCATTGTGACAGCATCAGTTATTATAAGGCCATTAAATTTTTTTCTCAGCCCAAAAACAATTTCCTTGGAAACAGTGCATTGTTTTCCTCCAGAATCAACAGCCCCATAAACAATCGGGTGACCAACCATTATCATATCTGCCCTGCTTTTTATTGCACAGTCAAACAGCTCCAAATCTTCTTTATACACTTGTGTTTTAAACTTAAGCCAGTGAGGGTCTCTGACCATGCTTCCTCCAGGATAGTGTTTTGCAGTCGCAAGAATTTTTTCTTTATGCAGGCCTTTTATGTATTCTTTAATTTTTTCTTTTACTTCTTTAAGACTTCCTCTGAAATTCCTTCCAGGCCAGACATTGTTTCTTATTTCAACAACAGGAGAAAAATTAAGGTTAAAGCCAAGTTCCTTTAAAATTCTTCCATGTTCTTTTCCCAAAAAATAGGCTTCTTTTCTGTTTTTTATTTTTCCAAAAATTTTGCTTTTATAAAAATTCTTAAACGGATTCCGGTATCCTTCCATGTCTGTTGCAACAAAAAGCCTGATTTTGGAGTTATTTTGATATTTTGCAATTGTTTCTTTATACTCTTTTTTTGTTTTTAAATTATCAAGAAATATTCCTCCAACCCCTAAACCAGTAAATCTTTTATCAAAAACATTTCCATTAACAATAATCATTTGAGAAATTTTTTGTTTTAAGCTTAATCCACTAAAGTTTATCTTTTCCATAAGCAGAAAAAGAATTATTCCTAAATAAATCTAACTTTTCTTAAACTTTGCAACAATTTCAATAAGGTCGCTCTGCCCAAGAAACACTGACCTGCAACAATACCTCTCTAGGCCCAGCTCATCCAAGACTTTCTTTGAGTTTTCCCCTTGCTCAACCCTGGACTTAAATTCTTCCCACAAATGGCCTATTGGTTTTCCGCAGCTAAAGCATCTTACCGGAATTATCATAATATTAATCCTTTACTTTGGTTTTTAAAGTTTCCTATAAGCTGAAATTTGTTAAAAAATTCATAAAAAGAATTAATTTTCCAGCCACAATATTGCCAGTGTTTCATTGCGAATCAATTCTTCAAAAGCCAGACAAAGGTTTAAATAAAATGAGAGGGCTGGTTTAAGAAATAGAAGGATTGAAATGACAAATAAAAAAACAAAAATAATTGAGCTGAAAGATGTCTCGAAACACTATGTGATAGGAGACAGCATCATCAAAGCTCTTGACAGAGTAAATGTGAGTGTGAATATGGGAGATTTTGTTGCAATTATAGGGCCTTCGGGAAGCGGAAAAAGCACTCTCATGAATATGATAGGGGCGCTTGACCTTCCAACAAAAGGAAGAGTTTACCTTGATAATCAAAATATAGCCGGCTTTGAAGAATCAGAGCTTGCCCAAATCAGGGGCAAAAAAATAGGATTTGTTTTTCAGACATTCAATCTAATCCCTACACTTACAGCACTTAAGAATGTTGCCCTCCCAATGATTTTCCAGAAAATAGATGAAGAAGAAAGGAAGAAAATAGCTGAAAAAATCCTGAGAAGAGTTGGCCTGCTTCACAGGAGAAACCATCTCCCAAACGAGCTTTCAGGAGGAGAGAGGCAAAGAGTTGCTATTGGAAGAGCTCTTGCAAATAACCCGGAAGTAATACTTGCAGATGAGCCTACAGGAAATCTCGACAGCAAAACAGGTAAGGAGATAATGAAGCTGTTTGTAGACCTTAATAAACAGGGAAAAACAATAATTCTTGTAACACATGATACCGGACTGTTAAGATATACCCACAAAACCCTTAAAATAAAAGACGGAAAAATTATCGGATGATATGTAATAATCTTAAAGGAGTGACACCATAGGAAGATTTATAAAATATCTCCTTCAACCAATTTAATATCAAAAATGCTAAAATGAAAAGAAGAGTATTTGTTTTTACAATAGGGTGTTTATTGGCGCTCCTTATGTTGCAATTTGTTTCATCAGTTTCAATAACCAGGGTTTCAAGCACTCCTGAAGAGGTTATTCAGGGACAAACTGTTGAGTTGTCCATAGATGTAAAAAACACGCTTGAATATGATGTCACAAGCCTGAACATAAAACTCAATTTAGGTGAAAATGTTCCTTTTGCGCCTTACCAATCCAGCTCTGAAAAATTTCTTGATGTGCTTGAGGAGAGGGACAGCAAAACATTCAGATTCAGACTTATTGCCCTGCCTTCTGCAGAATCAGGAATTTACAAAATTCCAGTAATAATTACATATTTTGATGATAATAACAGCCTAACTGCAAAAAATGAGTTGGTATCTTTAATAATAAATTCAGAGCCGGAGCTTAGAATCTCTGTTGATGATTCCACAGCACTGATAAGAGAGATGGAAAATGCCCTGTCAATTAAAGTAGTCAATTCAGGAATGAGTGGAGCAAAGTTTGTCTATCTTTCTCTCGCACCTTCAGGAGAATTGAAAGGAGTCAGATTTCTTTCAGAAAAAGAGAGATACATGGGAGATATTGACAGCGATGATTTTGACAGTGTTGAATACAAAATATACATAAAAGAAGACGCTCCAAAAGCCATAAGCATCCCTGTTAGGCTGAAATTCAGAGATGCGACAAACAAGGAATTTGTAAAAACAGAAACCCTCATACTCAAAACATATTCCTTAAAAGAAGCTGAAGAAATAGGGCTTGTTAAAAAAAAGAGTTACTTTCCATATATTATTGTTATTATTCTTGCTATAGCATATATAATCTACAAGAGGCTAAAAAAGAGAAAAATAAAGAAAAACAGATAAACATCAATAAATCAAAATAAAATGAAAGACTATCTCTTTCTTGCATTTAACAATCTTAAAAGGCGGAAGCTGAGAAGCTGGCTCACCATGATTGGGATTTTTATAGGAATTGCTGCTGTTGTTGCACTCATATCTCTTGGCCAGGGAATGCAAAACGCAATTGAGAAGCAGTTCGAGGTTCTCGGTGCAAACAAAATAACTGTTATGGGAAAGGCAGGATTTATAGTTTCTCCAATCGCATCTGAGCTTTCTTCAAAGCCCCTTACAGAAAAAGACATAGAAGTCATAAAAAAAATCCAAGGGGTTGAAGCAATTACAGGATATCTTGTAAAGTCGCTTGAGGTTGAATTCAGGGAAGAAAAAAGAGAGATACTCATATCTGGAATGGATCCGGAAGGATATGTAAAGATATTTGAAGAAACATACAATATTGAAAAGGGGAGGGATTTCCTTCCCAAAGACAAGAAAAAGATTGTGATAGGGCATAATACTGCAAACAAAGACTTTAGCAAAAAAATAAGAGTAGGGAATAAGCTTACAATTGCCGGAGAAGATTTTGAGGTTGTTGGAATTCTTGAAAAAATAGGGTCTCCTCCTGACGACAGCTCAATAATCATGACTCTTAATTCTATGAGGGAAATTACTGGAGAAAAAGAAATCCTTTCAATGATATTTGTAGAGGCAGGAAAAGGCTATGACGTTGACAAAGTTGCAGGGCAAATAGAAAAAGAAATGAAGAAAAGCCGTGGAGAAAAGCTTGACGAAGATCCAAAAACATTTTCTGTTTCAACATCAGAGCAGCTGCTCGATGTTTTTGCAAACATAATTGGGATTGTGCAGGGAGTTTTAGTGGGAATTGCGGCAATCTCTCTTCTTGTAGGAGGAGTTGGGATAATGAATACAATGTATATGTCAATTCTTGAAAGAACAAAAGAAATAGGAACAATGAAAGCAATAGGAGCAAGGAACTCAGACATTCTCTTCATCTTTCTTTTTGAGTCAGGATTTCTGGGGCTTGTGGGGGGGACAATAGGCATCATAATAGGAATTTCAATTGCAAAAGGCGCAGAATACATTGTGAGCGCCGCTCTTGGAACAGATCTGCTGAAAGCCTCTTTTTCAGTTTATCTTGCTGTTGGAGCTCTGGCATTTTCTTTTTTAATAGGAACTTTGTCAGGAATCCTTCCTGCCCTGCAGGCTGCAAAACTAAAACCTGCGGATGCTTTGAGATATGAATAATCAAGGCAAAAGAACTAAAATCCAAGTAATTTTTTCTGTTTTGTTTTTTAAATACTTAAAAATAATCTAACAGAT
>JALUUW010000078.1 GCA_027021195.1 Candidatus Pacearchaeota archaeon
GAAAGTGAATATTTATGTCGAAGAGATTCCAATACAATATGTTGGAAAAGAAGCAAATATAAACCCAGGATTCCTTAGGATAAAGATGTGGTGATAAAATGGATAATAAAAAAGGATGGATAAGGATTGTTGAAGCCTTTGTATCATTAATTTTTATAATAGGAGTTTTGCTGATAGTTTTAAACAAAGGAGGCATTTCAAAAGAAGATATCTCCTCGAAGATGTATGACATAGAGCTTTCTATCCTGAGAGAGATTGAGCTGAACGACACTTTGAGAGAAGACATATTAAAAGCGAACAGGTCCGATTATGATCCTGAAACTGGTGAAAGCCCTCTTCCAATTAATTGGAGTGATTTTAACAATCCAGAAGTCGGATTGTTAGAAGTTAGAAACAAGATAAATGAGAGGCTTCCAAATTATCTTGAATGTGAAGCAAGAATCTGTGAAATGAACAGAATATGTGTTCCGGACAAATACTCTGAGAAAGAAATTTATGCCCAGTCTGTTGCAATATCTGCAAATCTTGAATTATACAGCCCACGGCAGCTTAAGCTGTTTTGCTGGATTAAATAATCGGAATTATGTCAGATATCAATTATTAAAATTCATGTTTAGGAAGTTATCTTCGGCAGAATATCTGAATAAACAACCCGTCTATCAACGGCAGAATTTTTCAGGCGAAAAAGCATGCTGCACCAAGCTAAGAAGAGTATTCGTAAAAAGTACGGAGATCTATATAGAGACACTTTGCATAATGATAGCAAACCGAATGAATATCCCAAAAGAAGCCGCCATTAGCGTCTGCCATAAATTATATAATAATGAAAAATCCTTTCAACTGACTCAGAATATATGCAAAAAATTATTTTAAAAGAATGGTGGAACAGGGTATTTTGTGGGAGTAAACAAGAATCAAGGATTTAGGGTGAAGGGTGACGAATACCAAATATCCATGGCTCAGATTCTGAGCCAGACTTCAAGAGTCTTTCCTTTTTGAATCCTCTTAATAAGGTTCCTCTTTTCAAGCTCCTGCAAAACATAACTTAGTTTTGCCTTAGACATATCTGTCCGCAGCCTTAAAGTATTTTGTGTAATCCCTTCTTGTTCCTTTACAGCTTTCAGAACTTTCTGTTCATAAGGATCAAGAGCTTTTAAGATAATCTCAAATCTCTCCTCTCCAATTTTTTTATTCTTCTCCTCTTCAAGCCTTTCAAGAATTCTGTTTTCTGTTTTATTGAAAAACAAAAGATAAAATCCTAGACCAAACATAAATCCAAAAAATCCAAAGCCCACATTAGTGGCAGACAAAAAACTGCTGATGGTTGCGCATTCCTGATTAACATAACATCCAAGAGCATTGGATTTTTTGTTCATGCCCATGCTGAAATAAAACAAAAAAAGCATGAAAACCATGCTAAAAATCAGGAAGAGTATTCCAAGCCGCTTATTCTCCATAAAATATAATAATTTAAACAGTATAAAAAGGTTGCTTTTTTAGGCACACAATAATATCATCCAAACTCATCTCTGATTTTTTTGAAGATTAAAAACATTGCTAAAAAGAGGCTCACTAACTCAAGCATTCTCTTCTATTACCCCCAAAACCAAAGATAAAATATGATTCTTTTGCACTCATTGAATAATAATAGTGATTTTGTATTTATAAACCTGAGGTATACTAGTAAAATTGAAACAGAATAACTAAAAAACAATAAAGAAAATTCAATCATTAATTCCCAACTGCATTATTTCTTTTTTGATTTTTTTGAAGGCTTCTTAGCTTTTTTTGCTGACTTCTTTGTCTTGCAGGCCATTTTGATTACCCCCTTTTACCTATGAATATCTTACACTTCACATCCTGTCAATGCAGACAAAACATCAAAGCTCTGAACCTGCTCATACATCTTTCCGTTTATCTCCCATGTCGGAGTAACCATTATGTTCTTTTCATCACACAGCTGTTTATTGTCAAAGCACTTCACATAGTTAAGGTATTTTTTTGATTTTCCAAAAAAGTTCAGCTGCTTGTTGGTATATTGGCAGAAGTCATTTCCGTAAATCACTGCTCCTTTTTCTGAAAGGCATTTTGCAAAATTATCATAATCTCCAGGACCCTGCATGCTGGAATAAACCGTAAGGGAAAGGAAAGCAATAATAAGGACAACCAATCCTGAAACAAGATACTTCCTAAAACCCGCTTTTTTGGATTTTACAGGCTTGTGCTTTGAAGCGTTATGCTGGCTCAGACTTTCTTCTGAATTAAAACTCTTATTGCAACTATGGCATTTAAATTCCATTTTTTAAAAAAAAGGTATTTTTCTATCTTCCGCAAGCACCGCCTGCATACTGCTGGCTAGAGTAAGGAGCCGAGGTGACTCTCCCGCTTGGGCCTGAATCAGAAGAGCCAAGCTGAGTAAGAGCGAATGCTCCGAGGATAACCAGCAGAACAATTACCAAAATAACAACAGTTGTATCCATTTTACCTCCTGCAATATTAAAAAATATAGCAATATAAATCTTTTGGTTTGATTTTATAATCAAAAATTTAAGGAATATTATCCAAAAAAGGCAATGGATAAAAATTAAAAATTTTCGTAATCAAATTTCCTGTGGTCGATAGCTGCCAGGTAAACTGAATGATTCTTATCACTAATTTTGAAGATAAGTCTAAATTTCTTAATTATTCTTGCGGATTTAAATCCGTGCAATCTCCCAGATAAATAGCCACCAACATTATTTAGATCTTCTTTAAGCCTTTGTATTTTCTTATTCAATGCATTAACAAATTCTTGATTCTTTTTATATCTCTTAAATTCTTTAGAAAAAGTATCTGTCCTTATAATCTTCCATGGCATCAGATATCATCAACTGATTTTATTTCCTTAATTTTTCCCTCTGATATTTCTCTTTCACTGGAAATTATCTGTCGCATTGTTTCATCATTTGAAAGAATAGAAATCGTTTCCATAAATTTATCCATTTCCTTTCGTGTAATCATAGAATTTTTTATCTTTTTTAGTTCATCATAAATTTTTTTTAAATCAATTTGCTGTTCCATATATTATTAATAGAAGGGATCTTTAAATAATTAACTGTCTGTGTTTTATCATTAGAAATTTAAGGAATATTATCCAAAAAAGAAAGAGTATTAACTTCTTCTTCCTGCTGCGGGAACATGATTTCTAATTTTATTGTTTCATCTTTCAATAGTTTCTTTATATCATTTATTGCGCCAATCAACATTATCTTTTTTTCTTTTTCTTAGCAGCTTTTTTCTTTGTTGCCTTTTTCTTTGCTGTTTTCTTTTTTGTCTTGCAGGCCATTTCCACCTCTTTTTTTATTTGAAAAATAGGATGAATAGGGTTTTTAATTTTTTCCATTACTCTTATTTGTTTTCCCTTTATCCTTTAATTTCTTCCTGACAAAATATCCTATAGTCAAGATTATTAAAACAATTATTAGGGTAATAACCTGATACAAAACAGATATCTTCCCAAGATAAGCGAAAATAAATGCAAAAGGAGTTACTCCAATAGCTGTTGCCAAAACAAATACTCTTAAATCTATTTTGCTAAAAAGCCCAAGAACATAGCTTACAACATCAACAGGAAGAAGAATCCTTATAAAAACAATTCCCCAAAACAAGTTCTCTTCAGGAATCTTTTTCTCGTACTTGCTGATCTTATCCATAGAAACAAATCTATTTATTATTGCAATTCCATAAAGCCTTGCAAGGATAAAGGCAATGCTGGCTCCCAAAGTCCACCCTATTATGCTGAGTATCCCTGCAACAAACCATCCCCAGAGATTAGAGGCAAGAGGCATCATAGGAACAGAGCTTACAGGAACAACAACTTCAGACGCAACTGCAAGAAGAACATAAAGAAGCATTCCAAAATAACTTGCGCCTATTGTCCTTTGAAAATAATCGGCATGAGTCTGAATTATGTAAGAGAATGAAACAAACAGCGCCACAATTATAAGAACATCCAAAAACGGCTTTACTTTTTTTCTGTTTTCATTAAAATTCATCTTAATTTATACAATTAAATAGATTAAATTTAAATAACCTTTCTTTTTTAATATAAAAGAATGTTAAAATGCAGGAAACACTAAAAACAGATCTCGCAATTATAGGTGGAGGGGTTGCTGGATTGAGTGCAGCAATGTATGCAAGAAGGTTCAATCTGGAAGTAGTTGTTTTTGGAAGGGAAATCGGAGGGACTATTGCTCTTGCAGGAAATGTTGAAAACTATCCGGGATTTAAGTCCGTCTCGGGAATGGAGCTTTCAAATAAAATAAAAGAGCATGCAATTGCCTTTAAGCCTGAGATTATCAAAGAGAATGTGAAAAAAATTTCAAAAAAAGGAAAATGTTTTCTGATTGATACAGGAAAAAGAGTATATGAGGCAAAGGCAGTTATCTTTTCAACAGGAACAGACTGGAGGAAGCTGAATGTAAAAGGAGAAAAGGAATTTGAAAGAAAGGGAGTTCATTACTGTGCATTGTGTGACGGTCCGTTTTACAAAAAAAAGACAGTGGCAGTTGTTGGAGGAGGAGACGGAGCAGTAAAAGAAGCCCTGCTTTTGTCAAACATTGCATCAAAAGTCTATATAATCTACAGGAAAGACAAATTAATGCCTGAACCAATAAATCTTGAGAGGCTTGAAAAAACAAAAAACATAGAGCAGATAAACAAAGCAAATATTGTGGAGTTTATTGGGAAGGGGAAACTTGAGAAGATAAAGCTTGACAGAAAATATAAAGGCTCTTATGAAATGGATATTGACGGAGTTTTTGTTGACATAGGGAGAGTTCCAATAACAGAAATGGCGAGAGAGCTAAAAATAAGGACAAATGAAAAAGGGGAGATTATTACAGACAAACTAATGAGGACTAATATTGAAGGTTTTTTTGCTGCAGGAGATGTTACAGATACGTCATTCAAACAAGCCATAACAGCAGCATCAGAAGGCTCAACTGCGGCATACTCTGCATACCAATACATAATAAAAAGCCCTTTATGCACTTATAGCGATGAGCCAATAGAAGGTCTAAGCAAGTAGCATATTCTCAAAAATAAAATCAGGCAAAACAAAGTCTCCCTAACCCAGAAGACGCTCCTATAACAACACTCGCCTTCGCATCTTTTTGCATGTTCTTGCCTATTCACCTCTTTTTAAAGTCACCAATTATCTTTGAATATTTTTTATTTTCTTCTTCCATACTCTTAAGAACTTTCTCAAACCTATTTTGTATTGAATCTTTAGATTCCTTGTTTAAAGCTGATTCAGACATAGGGTAAAGAATATTATCTTCTTTAAAAATATGCTCCCTTATAAGTTGAACGTAGCCAAGTGCATTTTCTACGATTTTCTCCTTGTCTCCTTTTTTAATTCCCTCTTTTATTCCTTTTACGAAATTTCTTCCAATGTCATGCTCGTACAGCATTTGGTCTACAGGATTGCAGTGCATCTCTGCTTCAGGCTTGCACAGCTCCTTAAATAAAATATCTTCCTCCTTGGAATGGTGGAATTTATCAGTATAATTCTCTATAAAATCAACCGCTTTGTTAAAAAAATCTTTATCAAGCTCTTTTCCTGACTTAATTCCATTGCATTCTTTTTCAATAACATCTGCCACACTAAGTATATTCTCATGCTCCTTATTTAATATCTGTATGTAATTTTTTGCCATCTTCTTTTATTTTCCAAACAGAGATAACACAAAAGTTGTATTCTCTTCAGCCTTTAGCGAGTGGACAGCATTCTCTTTCATATATATTAACACTCCCGGCTCCATTTTAATATCTTTCCCCTCTAAATTAAAAATGCCTTTTCCCTCAACAACATGGACAATGGCTTTTCTTGTAGAAGTGTGCTCCGACATATCTGTCCCTTTTGCCATTGAAAATAAGCTGACATTAAGGCCGTCTTCTTTAATAAGCGTCTTGCTTATTATTCCATTGTCTGGATACTCAATAAGCTCTTTTATATTAAATTCCATGCTATTTTTTTCCTTTGTTCTTTTTTAATTTTTTATTCTCATAATCTTCAATTGCTTTTTTTAAAGTGTCTGAAGCGAGATTGCTGCAATGCATTTTTATCGGAGGCAGTCCTTTTAATGATTTCGCAACATCTTTGTTTGTTATTTTTTCAGCCTCTCTCAAAGTTTTTCCCTTTGCGAGCTGAGTAATCATTGAAGAGGTTGCTATAGCAGCAGCGCATCCAAAAGTCTTGAATCTTACATCCTTAATCACTTCTTTGCCTCCTTTTTTTCCGACTTTGATATAAACCCACATAACATCACCGCAGGAAGGATTCCCCACTTTCCCAATCCCATCAGGGTTTTTAATCTCTCCCATATTTTTAGGGTTCATGAAATTCTTCATAACTTCTCTTGAATAATCCAGAGTCATTTTCCCTCCCAGCGGTTGAATATTTTTTTAATTGCATAATAACTCCCCCCAAAAACCAGGACTCCGGGAATTAAAGCTATCCCGAAATTTGATGTCAGGCTTGCAACACCTATTGTTCCCAAAAGCCCTGCACCAAGGCTCTCAAGAAGAGTTGTTATTTGAGGTACGCTCTTCTCAACATTCTTCTGAAGGGCGTCAATCTGCATTATGTATCTTCCGTCTTTGAATATTTTCACCTTGCGCTCTTCTTCAGAACACAGGATTGAAGTATTGCCTTTCCTTGAGGCTGAAAGTGCAGCAGCATGCCTTGTCCCGTACCCTATGAATGCCTTTGGGCTTTTTAGCATAACTCCGTAGTCTTTCACAATTCCGTCGCTTCCAATAACTACAGCGCCATCAATATTTGCAAGGCCTTTCAAAACTTTCTCAGAACCTCTCTCAAAAACGCTGAAAGGCTCAAGTTTCTGCCTGAGAAGATTTTTATACTTTATATCATCTCCAATCACAAACAACGCTCCATTTCCTTCTCTTGCTAAATCAATTGCAATCTTCAATATTTTCTTTTCAATCTTTTCTGTTTCCATTTCAACAATTTTTGGTCTGTTTAACTGCCTTGTTATTCAATTTCTTCAAAAGCTCGTCAATCTGCTTTTTTGACATTCCGTGAGCAAGACACCCCTGCTCAATTGTCTCCTGCATTGACATAGGGCATCCTATACAGTATAATCCGGCATTAAACAGGATTTCTGCAGCTTTATCATTGTTCTTAAGAACCTCGCTTAAGAGGGTCTTTCCTGTTATCTTCTTTTGCATCTTTTTCTGTCCTGTTTTCTTTTTCATCTTCAGCTTGCTAAAGGGCTTATTTTTCTCAGCCTCTCAACAGTATTTTTAATTTCTTTTAGAGCATAATCAATTTCATCTTTTGTTGTATACTTGCTTATGCTAAGCCTTATTGAACTGTTTGCCTCCAGAGGACTCATGCCAAGAGCAAGCAGGACATGGCTGGGCTCAAGTGATTTTGAAGAGCATGCTGAGCCTGTTGATGCGAAGACCCCCTTTACACTCAAAAAAGAGCCTATAGCCTCTCCTTCAATATTCCTGAAAGAAATATTTATATTATTGCATATTCTTTTATTGCCTGTTGCCCCATTTAGCCTTATATTTGGGATTTCCATAAGGCCTTTTATAAAATAATCCCTTAGTTTTTGCATCTTCACTGAATCTCTTGCTCTTGAAATCTTAACTGCCTTTGCAAACCCTACAATCGCAGGAACATTTTCAGTGGAGCTTCTCAGCTTAAATTCCTGGCTTCCTCCATGCAACAAAGGAGTTATTCTTATACCCTCCCTTATATATAAAGCTCCAACCCCTTTAGGGCCGTGTATCTTGTGTGCATTCAAAGTTACAAGGTCAAGGTTTTGCTTTTTTACATCAAGTGATGTTTTTGTAAAGCTCTGACATGCATCGGTATGAAACAAAACTCCTTTGCTCCTGCATATTTTCCCTATTTCTTTCAAATCCTGGATTGTCCCAATTTCGTTATTCCCATGAATTACTGAAACCAAAAAGGTTTTCTCTGTAATCGCTTTCTCAACATCTTTAGGATTTACAAACCCTTCGCTATCAACATCCAAATAAGTAACTTTGGCCCCTTGTTTCTCAAGCCATTTGCAGGCATTTAAAATGCAGTCATGCTCTATTTTAGTTGTAACTATGTGGCTCTTCTCAGGATAGTTTGCAAAAAAAAGCCCTTTTAGTGCGAAGCTATTTGATTCAGTTCCGCTTCCAGTAAAGATTATCTCTTTTTGCCTTGCTGATATTGATTTTGCAATTATTTCTCTTGACTCCTCAACAGCTCTTCTTGCCTCCTCTCCTTTAAGATGGGGTGAAGATGGATTCCCGTATTTTTCAGAGAAATATGGAAGCATGGCTTTCAAAACCTTCTCATCAACCTTTGTTGTAGATGCGTTGTCTAAATATATCTCTTTCATTTTCTGTTTTTGCACAAGCTGCATTTATGCTTTTCAATAACATTGAAAATTGGCAGAGTAAGTGATTTATTTAAAGAGTAAATTCTCTGCTTGCCTTTTTTCTCTGAAATAACAACACCGCAGTTTTTCATTGATTCCAGCGCATGAGATATCTTACTCTGCTCCATCCCGGATTTTTCTGATAGTTCTTTAACTGACATCTCTCCTCTCCTTAAAAGAGAGATAATATTAATCCTTACAGGAGTTGAAAAATTCCTGAAAAACAAATGGTAAGTATTGTATGAACAGGATTTCATATGAATTACAGTTCATATATCTTTATAAATGTTTCCTGCAGAGGCATTTATGGAAAAAGGGCAAAATTAAAATAGTTTGAAGTCTTAGACAGAACATGGAAGTAATACTTGATAAGAGCTTTATCATGGCATGTATGAGAAAGAATATTGATTTCATCACTCAGCTGGAGAAAAAAGGGTTTAAGATAAGGGTTCCCAGAGAAGTTATTCAGGAGCTTAAAGACATTAAATATGACCAGAAAGCCTCGCATCAGGACAGGGAATTGGTAAAAAAAGCTCTGGAAATGCTTAGAAAAAATAAAGTAAAAGGAATAACACTTGGCAAGGGGAAGATTGAACACTGGTTTATAAGAAAAGGAAATGAGGGATACTACATTGCAACGAGGAATGCAAAAATAAAACATCATGTCCCAAAAAAGATAGCTATATTTAAGTCCAAAACCATAGGAATTGAGTAAAGAGATTCTAAAAAACAGAAGTTTAATAAAGATTAAATATTCTTTCTCTTATTCACTTCAATAAATAAATTTCTCTATTTTAAAAATGACAGAAATATTAGAGGCTCTTCCGAGAAAAGATGCTGAAATAAAGAAGGTGCTGCACCCTTTGGTCAGTGAATGGTTTTTTTCAAAATTCAGAGAATTCTCAATGACTCAGAAATATGGCGTTTTAAGCATCTGGGAGAGAAAAGATATTCTGATATCAGCCCCTACTGGAGGAACAAAAACTCTGACATCATTTCTTTCAATACTTAATTATCTGGTTATTCTTGCAGAAAAAAACCAGCTGGAAGACAGAATTTATGCTGTTTACACCTCTCCACTAAAGGCATTAAGCAATGACATTCATAAAAACCTTATTGAGCCTTTACAGGAGATAAACGAGCTTGCAAAATCAAAAAAAGCAAATATTCAGGAAATAAGGGTTGGGTTAAGAACAGGGGACACCACCCCTTCCGAAAGGGCTAAAATGGCAAAAAAATCACCCCACATCTTGATAACAACTCCAGAGTCCCTTGCAATAATTCTTACTTCAAAAAAGTTTGTGGAAAAATTAAATGCAGTTGAATTTTGCATTGTTGATGAAATTCATTCCCTTGACAATAAAAGAGGAACATATCTCAGTTTGACTTTGGAAAGGCTTAATGAGTTAAGCAGCATATGGCCAACCAAAATAGGATTAAGCGCTACTATTGAGCCGCTGGAGGAGGTTGCAAAGTTCCTTGTTGGAATTGATGAAGAGAGAAGTGTCAGAATAGCAAAAGTTCCACTGGAGAAAAAAATAGACATTAAGGTTCTAACACCTGTTGAAGATTTGGTTGAAGATTCAAACATAGGCTATGAAATGTATCAGCTGATAAATTCACTGATAAAAAAACACAAGACAACTCTGATTTTCACAAATACAAGGTCTGCAACAGAAAGAGTTGTTAATCATTTAAAAGAAAAATTTCCGACAGAATACGGAGATGATGTAATTGCTGCTCACCACTCATCTTTAAGCAAACAGCACAGATTTGACATTGAAGAAAGGCTGAGAAACGGGGAGCTTAAAGTTGTTGTATGCTCAACAAGCCTTGAGCTTGGAATTGATATTGGATACCTTGATTTAGTTATAATGCTCGGCTCTCCAAAGTCAAGCTCAAGAGCACTCCAGCGTCTTGGACGTGCAGGGCATAAGCTCCATGAAACAGCAAAGGGAAGGTTTATTGTCCTTGACAGAGACGACCTTGTTGAATGCAGCGTAATTCAAAAAGAGATGATTGAAAAAAAGATAGACAGGATAACTTTCCCCAGAAACTGTCTGGACGTCTTAGCGCAGCAGATATACGGAATGGCTATCTACAAAATCTGGAATATAGAGGAAATTCTGTCATTAATTAAGAAAAGCTACTGTTACTACGACATTTCAAAATCTGATTTTTTTGACATAATAAGCTACCTTTCGGGAGAATACGGGCTGGAAAAAAGCAATGTTTATGCAAAAATATGGTACGATGCAGAAACAAAACAAATAGGGAAAAAAGGGAGACTTGCAAGGGTCATCTATTTGACAAATATAGGGACAATCCCTGAAGAATCATTTGTTAAAGTCAAGCTTGCCTCTTCAGGGGAGCAGATAGGAATGATTGATGAGGGATTTCTTGAAAGGATGAAAAAAGGGGATGTTTTTGTTTTAGGAGGGAAAAAATACATTTACCTTTACACCCGCGGGATGAATATTTATGTTAAAGAAACAATAAGCAGGTCCCCTACAATTCCATCATGGTTTTCAGAGATGCTTCCTCTAAGCTTTGATTCTGCACTTGAAATTAACAGGTTCAGAAAACTCATGAGAGAAAAATTTGAATCAAAAAAACCAAAAAAGGAAATCCTTGAATTCATCTCAAAACATTTGCATCTTGAAAATCAGAATGCAACCGCAAAGTCAATATACAGTTATTTTTATGAGCAGCATAAATTCCTTGAAATACCCAACTCAGGCATTATGCTGATTGAAAAATACAAATCAGAGAAAAACTACCTCTTATTTCACAGCATGTACGGAAGAAGAGTTAATGACGCTCTTTCCAGAGCAATTGGATTTTTGACTGCAAGGGCAGGAGGAAGGGATATTGAGATAGGGATAAATGATAACGGATTCTACCTTGCAGGAGAAAAAATGAAGATAGGGAAAGTTCTTGATTTTCTAAATGAAAAAAATCTTGAGGAAGTTCTGAAAGAAGCAATAGAAAGAACTGACGTACTGGCAAGAAGATTCAGGCACTGCGCTACAAGGTCCTTAATGATATTAAAAAGCTACAAAGGGTCAAGCAAAACAGTCGGAAAACAGCAGATGAGAAGCCATTTCGTGCTGGCTGCAGTTAAAAAGCTCACGGGCAATTTCCCAATTCTCAGAGAGGCAAAAAGAGAGGTTTTAGAAGATCTGATGGATATTGAAAACGCAAAACTTGTATTAAAATGGATAAGGCAGAAAAAAATAAGAGTAAAGATAAAGGACACCTCTTTGCCTTCTCCATTTGCACTAAATCTGATATTGCAGGGACAGTCAGATTTAATAAGAATTGAAGATAAACAGGAATTTCTAAAAAGAATGCACAAACTTCATTTAAAAGAGATTGGGAATAAGTGAAAGGATTTTATAATGCCTTAAAATTCAGTCAGGTTTTTAAGTAGCTCCTTTCTCTTAATTTAATGGCAAAAAACAACAAATACATTTTCATAAATAAGTCCCTATTCTTCCCGGACAAGGGGATTCTCGTAATAGGAGATCTTCATCTTGGTTACGAGCACATGCTTAGAAAATCAGGGATTATAGTTCCTATAACCCAGATTAACGAATTAATCAAAGAGCTGAAAAAGCTGATAAAAGGCATAAAAAAAGAATACTCTCTTAAAAAGATAGTTTTCATAGGGGACATAAAACACTCCTTCAGATTTGAATGGATGGAAAAAAGGGAATTTATTGAAGTGTTTGAGATTATAAAAAAGGAAGTCGGAAAAAATAATATTATCTTTATCAAGGGAAACCATGACACAATAGACTACTCTTTTAATGGAAAGATGAAAAACTATTATGTTGATGAAGATACTATATTTATTCATGGACACAAGCAATTTAAAAAAATAGAGGACAAAAAAATAAAGACAATTGTCATGGGGCATCTGCATCCTTCAGTTGTTCTTTCAGACAGGCAAAACATTAAAAGAGAGAAATACAAGTGTTTCTTGGTTGGGAAATGGAAATCAAAAAAAATAATTATCCTTCCAAGTTTCCTTAGCATGATTGAAGGCTCAAATGTAAATGAGTATGACTATGCATACGAAGATTATTTCTCAATAATCCCTAAAAAAAATCTTCTTAATTTCGAGGTTCATGTAATAGGGAAAGACAGTGTTTATAATTTTGGAAAAGTTAGGAGTTTGATAAAGTAAAATCTAAAGAATTCCTTAAAATATGGGCGCGGAGGGAATCGAACCCCCAGCTGGCGGTCTGGAGCCGCCTATTTTGCCATTAAACTACGCACCCTTAATAATACAAAAAATCATTGATTTTTAAGCTTTCTCTATTGCATTGCATCATAACAAATATTAAATAACTGCACTGAGTGATTAAAACATGTCAGAAAAGCTGATTAAGTCAAAAGAAGAGTTTGAGGAACACTATCTTCCAAATTCAGTACTGGACAGCCTTAAAAATGTTATCTGTACTGAGTTGTGCATTGGTCCGCTCAGCAAAGCAAAGGTCCATAAAAACAAAGATAACTTAAGGACAGGGTTGATTAAAATAGTAAGACCGTCTTCTGATTTTCTTGGAATATCTGGAATAGAGAATATTGTAAGGCATTTTTACTCCAAAAGAGGCTTCAATGTAAAACAAAAAAATGAAAAAGGAGGGATATATCTTAGAAAAAAATCTGAAGAATACCTCGTATTCATCCACCAGCTATCTGGGTCTTATAATGTGCACGTAACAGAGGGGATTAAATCTTTCCCATCTTCTTTATCTCATTAATCTCTGCATCTGAGATTGAGCATCCATTAAATTTTACAGCATAAAGAAGGGCATCCAAAACAGGCCCGTTCTTCAGCCTGACAAGGCCTTTTTTATAGGCGACATAAGCCAGCTCGCTTGACCTGATAAACCTGAATCCGCTAAAGAAGCCGTAATTCCCTTTCTTTGAAGTTATGCTTGTATGAAGCTTTTTCTGAAGAAGCTTTTTTAGATTCTCAGGCCTTTCTCCAAGCATTCTTGTTGTTCTTTCATCAACAGAGATAACATTCTTTATTTTTCTCTTTTCGAGTATCCTGCTTAGTGCAAGGCATGATGCTTCCCCTGCATCAATTATATGAATATTTTTTCCGCCTCCTGTAAAAGTATTGTTTGCAATCTCCAGAACCTCCTTGGTCTTCCTTGAAAGTTCAGCATCATCCACTCCCAAAGAGGAGGACATCTCAAGAACCCCTTCATCAAGCAGTTGTTTGATTTTCAGAGCCTCAAATTCAAATCTCTTTATTGTAAGCGGCTTATCAATTGTCTCCCTTTTTACATCTTTTGTGATAACAAAGCTTCCTTTGAATATCCTTTTAAGGCCTCTTAGTTCATTCAGCAGCCCGTTCATTGCAAAAGTTATTAGAGTGCTTGAATCAAAAATAATTGCCCTTCTTATCTTTTCATTCATCATAACCTCTTCTCCATCCTGCAATAATCCATGCTGTTTTTTTATTTGCAACTTTAGTATATCCAATCTTCTTGTAAAATCCAGTTGCAGGTCTTAGTGCATGGACATAAATTTTTTTTATTCCTTTTCTTCTTGCAAAATTCTCCAGTCTCTTCATAATTCCTCTGCCAATTCCCTTTCTCTGATGTTGCGGATTAATATACATCATTCCTATCTCACTCCCGCACAATTTTCCAGAACCCTGCACTTTGCCATATTTCTCTCCAACAATGATATGGCATTTTCCTGAAAGATTGCTTATTCCTTCAAGAGTGTATCTTCCCCTTAAAAACCCTTTCATCTTTCTGCTTATCTTTACTTTATCAATAGCAGAGTAAATTATCTCATTGCATCTTTCAAAATCTTTTTTCATGGCTTTGCGGATTTTCATTTTTCATTCACTTAAACATATCCATAGCAAGTTTAATTCTGTCTTTTACATCACAGGTTCTGCAAAGAGGCGTCTCAGAAATCCCTGTCTGTCCTGCATAATTAGCAAGCTCAAACATGGTTATTCCAAGAAGTTTTGCAGTATTCTCCATTGAGATTCCATGCTCATAAATCCTTGAAGCCTTGTTAATGCTTGCTTTTCTAAAAACATCCTGTATATATTTCTTCAGATTTCCTGAAAGCTTATTTACTGCTTTCCTGATTGCCTCCAGGTCTTTCCTAAAGCTCTTTTCATCGTCCATTTTTATGTCTTTTATTGAGCTGTTTATTAAAAATAAAACAGTTTTGTAAAAGCCACTCCACCCGGAATACTTCTGATATCTCTCTCTTTCAATTATCTTGCTCAGAGAATAAATTATAACAGCAGTTGCAATGCTGTCAGGATCCTGCATTATAGAAGCAGAATGAATTGTCTGATTGCTGAGCTGCTTTAATTTAATGGCATCTTCTTTCTTAATAGCCTCTCTGGCTTCCTCAAAAATCCTAAGAAGGTTCTCTTTTTCATGCATAATTTTAAATAGATAAAATGGTTAATAAATGTTAAGTTTTATCAATAATCCCTTATCTTCCCTCTTGAAACAAGAAGAATCTTTGCAAGCCCTTCAAGATGGTCCCTGTCCAAAAATAATCTTCCTGATTCCATAAAGTTTGGGATTACATTGTGCTTTGTGCACACCAAATGCCCTCCAACATGATACTCTCCCCTATTGCATACTTCATTCACTTCACTCATCATTTCTTCTATGTTTATTCCAATGCTCTCTATCCTCTTAGTCATGTCTTTTTTACCAAGAGGGTTAATTCCCGGATATTCTTCTTTCAGCTTCAAGAGGTTGTATATATCTTCGTCTGATATCATTTTTCAGTGTTTTTTAATTATTTTTTATTATAATTATTTCCATAAAGGTTTTATAATCCTTTCTCCATGTTAAATAATGAAAAAATCAGTGCTTGACACAAATTTTATCCTTGCATGCATAAAACAAAAGATAGATTTTTTAGAAGAAATAAGGTTTATGGGAATTGGAATCTTAATTCCGGAAGAAGTTATCGGAGAATTGAGAAAAATCTCTGAAGCTAAGAAAAAGAAACTTCATTTTAGAGAGGATGCAAAAACAGCCTTAAAATTGCTGGAGAAAAGCAGAGACTCTTTTGAGAAAATTCAGCTAAATGAAAAACAGGTTGATAAAGGGTTGATAAAATTTGCAAATGAGAACAGAGAGGTAATTGTGGCAACTCTTGACAGGGAGCTAAAAAGCAAGATAAAAAACCCGAAAATAGTGATTAGGGAAAAGAAAAAGCTGGAGATTATATGATGATTGTAAAGTTGGAAAAGGGACATGAGATAATAAGCTTTTTAAACCAACTTTTATTCTATTTTTAAGGTTAAAAGTAAAATGTTCTACCTGACTGAAGTTGAGGATTATGTAAGAGTAGATCCAAAGCTGTTTGGATTGCCTACTGTCGAGGCTGTCACAAATCAGCTTAAAGAGACTTATAAGGACTACTATGACAAAGAGATGGGAAAAGTAATAGGAATAGTTGAGGTTATAAATGTGGGAGAAGGAGTTATAATTCCCGGAGATGGTGCAACTTATTATATTTCAACATTCAAGCTTCTTGTGTGGAAGCCAGAGCTTCAGGAGATAGTTTATGGCAGCATTTCAGAGATTACGAATTTTGGAGCTTTTATAGACCTGGGAGTAATGAGGGGAATGATTCATATAAGCCAGACTATGGATGATTATGTAAGCTTCAGCAAAGCAAATTCACTGACAGGAAAATCATCAAAAAGAAGCCTAAAACAGGGAGACTTATGCCTTGCAAGAATTGTGGCAATAAGCCATAAAGGAGCAGAGCCTAAAATAGGACTCACAATGAGGCAGCCTGGTCTTGGAAAACTTGAATGGATTAAAGAGGACAAGATAAAAAAAGACAGAGAGGCGAAAAAAGCTGCAAAGGCAGAAGAAAAAGCTGCAAAGGCAAAGGGAGGAAAAAAGTAAAATGGCAAAGCAAAAAGCATGCAAGATATGCAAGGCAATTTATGAGGGAGAAAGATGCCCTAAATGCAATTCCAAAGAATCAACAGACAGTTTTAAAGGAAAAATAATTGTTCTAAATCCGGAAAAATCAGAGATTGCTAAAAAACTAAATATAAAAGAAGAAGGAAGTTTTGCAATTAAAACAGGATAATTGTAAAAATGGAATCTAAAGTGGTTGAAGAAAAAGAAAATCCCTTGTTTAAAAGAAAAGAGGTTAAAATGATAGTTACAGCAGAAGTGACTCCAAGCCACTCAGAAATAATTAAGCTAATATCAGAAAAGTTATCAGCTAATATTGAGGGAATAAAGGTTAAAAAGATACATGGAAAGTTCGGATCAAAAGACTTTATTGTTACAGCAAACATCTATCAGTCAAAAGAAGACAAAGACAACATAGAGCTAAAAACAAAAAAAGAAATAGAGGCAGAGAAAGCTGCTGAAGAGGAAAGGAAAAAGGCTGAAGAAGAGACTGCAAAAGCTCAGGAAGAGAAAAGCAATATGGACGAGGCTGAAGGAAAAAAAGATTCTGGTGAAGAAATTAAAGAGGAAACTCAGTAAAATGGCAAAAAAAGTAGTTAAAAAGGGAAAAAAGCCACATAAAAACAAGCCAACCAGTAAAAAATATTCCAAGTATAAAATTGAAGGAGATAAAATAACAAGAGAGAGATTTTGCCCTAGATGCGGTCCAGGAGTATTTCTGACTAATTCCAAAGGAAGGTTTTATTGCGGAAAATGCCATTACAGTGAATTTGAATCAAAAGCAGAAAAAAAAGATTAATTCTCCTGAAAATTTAATTCATTTATAAGTTCAATCTGAAAAAAGCTGCATTGAAACAGCATAACTCAACAAACACTGCTTTAGCCTAAAGTGAATAAATTTTATCAATTATCTGCTGAATATATAAACCTCTTTCCCCATAGCAGTTAGTATTTTTCAGACAAGTCAGGAAATATTCCAGGAGATTTTCATATTCGTGAAACATATGCGAGCCAATAGATTCGTCATTCTCTTTGTCTAAGAAGTTGATTTGATATTCATCATTATTCTCTGAAATTAGCACTATTTTCTTAACCTCTTTTGATGAATTCCAGTCCAATTCTAATTCTCCCTGTTTAAAAAACAGTTTAGCTTTAACTTCAATTCCTTCTCTTTCATCCAAAATCTCACTTTTTACAAAGGTTAATGGCTGTATAAACTCATAAAGCACATCAATGAAGTTTATCCCATTATCAATAATACACCCTCCTCCAGAAAGTTTTTTATTGAGATACCAAGGATTATTTGAGTTGCAGTGGTCTAAAATGTTCTCAAAATTAACAGCCCTGAATCCGACAATATCTTTATTTTTTGACTTCATTTTCAGGACTTGTTCGTTAAACCTGCAATGAAAGGCTACGAACAGCGCTTTTTTCTCTTTCTTTGCTGTTTTAACCATCTCACTGGCGTCCTTTGCGTTTGTAGCCATTGGCTTTTCACAAATCACATGTTTTCCTGCTTTCAATGCAGCAATGGTTATTTTGCTATGAAGATAGTTCGGCGCTGCTATAATTATTGCATCAATATCCTCGTTGCTTATAAGTTCTTTATAATCCCTTAAGTAATGGAATCCTTTTTTCTCAATCTCTGCCTTCTTGGACTCATCAGTATCACAGACTGCAAGAAGAAGCGTATTTGGATTTTTTTCTATTGCTTTTAAGTAAAAAGGAGCAATAGTCCCATAACCAACTAATCCGAATTTAATTGCCATTTTTTAGCAGAATCTGCAAATTATATAAATTTTTTTAGAAAAATTACTGAAAATCAGCTTACTCTTCAGGCAACCCTAAAGATGCGTAATCAATATCAAGGGATAAAATGATTATAAACCCTGGGAGAGTTTTCAAGTCAACATCAAGTAGAATGACTTGAAGCCTCTCCTGGGGAAAAAGAGGTGATAGAAAATAGAGCAACCTGAAGTATATAAACCTTTCGGTTATGTTACTCTTCAAAAATGACATCCCATAGTCAATCAAAAGTGGTAATTATAATAAATATGTATTTTTCCTATACAGCCTGCAATCCAGTATATTAGGCACTACATATGATTATTTTAGGCACTACACTAAAGCAATCATGTTTATAAAATGCACTGTCATCCTGATATCATGGAAAAAGAGGAAAAAACAGCTCCAAAAAATGCAAAAAACCCCTCAGCCATGCAGGAACAGATTCATGATTTGCTATTCGGCAGAGAAATAGGATGGAAAGAGATTATTGAGGATCTAATAAACACAGAACAGCTGAACCCTTGGGATATTGACATAATTGTCTTAACTGACAAATACCTTGAAAGAATACAAAAGATGGAGGAAGCTGACTTCTTTATATCCAGCAAAGTCCTTCTTGCTGCAGCACTGCTGCTGAGAATTAAATCAGAAATGCTTCTTAATAAGCATATAAAAAGCATAGACGAAATCCTTTTTGGAAAAAGAGAGAAAAAAGAGAAAGTAATTGAGAGAATTGAGCTTGAAGATGAGATACCTGAGCTGATACCCAAAAGCCCGATTCCAAGATTTAAGAAAGTTACATTAAACGAGCTTATGGAATCTTTAAGCAAAGCAATTATTACAGAAAACAGAAGAATTAAAAAAGAGATTATAAACAGAAACGCTCTTAGAGAAACCTCTTTTTCAATGCCTAAAAAAACAATAAGCATAAAAGACAAAATAAAAGAAATTTATGAAAGGCTATTCGGCCATTTTGAAGAAAACCGGCATAAAAAAAACATTTCTTTCACTGAATTTGCTGGAAAGAGCAAAGAAGAGAGAATCTCCTCATTCTCATCCCTTCTTCACCTTGAGAATCAGCAGAAAGTCTGGCTTGAGCAGGAAAACCATTTTGATGAGATAAATATATGGCTTAAGAAAACCTATCTTAAGCATAAAGGAGATCCTTTTTCTGATATTAAAGAGATTGAAGAGCCAATAGAAAATCCTAACAAAGAAAAAAAGAAAAGGCTGGAGAAAATAAACAGAGAATTTGAGAATCCTTTGGGCGAGATGGCTGGATGATAAATGCTTAAGGCAAATTAAGATCCTTCATCGTGTTTTCCGAGAAGGACTTTGTCCAATTCTCTAAAATATGTCTCCCTACAAGACGCCTTTATAAAGGATTCTTCATTGTGTTCGTGTTCTCCGCGAAGAATATCAGTAGTTGTTTTGCGACATGCATACTTGCTTGCCTCTTTTTGTGCTCTTTGGTAATTCAAAGCATGACTATAACCGGCTACGAGCAGGCCATTTCTCTCAAGTTGATTAAGCGGACACTCTCTTCTCACTATTTCTTCAAGCATATATTTCTCTCTTTGAGCGCATAAAATCTCTTCTACTTCTTCAACGCTACTTTTCATAAAATAGAGACTTAATAAATGGCTTAATTTCTGCCTGAAGGATAAATTATTAGATAAATTTTCAAGAGTCTGAGTTACTGGCAAATCCACTAAATAAACATCCTTGTTTTTTCCTCTGGCCACATCATAACAAAAGAGAAACTCATTTTCATCAACATCTCTGGTTCTATGAGCCATGATTTTCGCTGGAGAATTTGCTTTTTTTATATTTCTTTTATTTAAAGCACTGAACCCGATCAAGTAGAGTGCATTTAAAGGCCCTGTGAAGAGAGCTTCGTCAACCGCCTTGCTCCTTCTTCTGAAGGAAAGAATTAGTTTTAAAGAAAGATTATCCAATCTTATAGTGTCATACTCTAATGCTACAAAATCAGATTGGTCAATTTCTTTTTCAAGACATTCCTTATCTTCTCTGTTAAGAGCATGATACGTTCCTATTACTTTTAATTTTGGGGATAAATTGAATTTGAGCAAATCCCTATTCAGAAAGCCAGACATCCCTGCAATAAAAAAACTTTTTATCAGTCTTATTTAAAGTTTTTGGTGATTGAGTATTTTAGCGCAAAAAAAGCTTATAGTTAAACGAATCAAGAACCCCTTCATCGCAGCAGAGCTGCGGGGTATACGGATTAAATTAATATCTTCATAACTTTGGAATAGAGTTAAAGGGTTATAAATTTTTCTCTAGCAACTCTGATAATTGCCCCGAGCCGAAGGCGATTTGGGAAAAATCCGAGCCGAGCATTTTTCCGTTAAATTCCTGTTATGTCTCCCGATAGGGATTGATTTTTAGTGCAACGGTTTTTGCCGAAGGCAAAATTTTAGAGTTTTTTGGGCAAAATTTCTATCAAGAACAAAGTTCAATAAAATAAAAGAGTAAAAGGCAAGAATAAATAATTATATATTTGGTTTTAGTACATTATTTAATTCAACTGCTTGCAAAAAGTTTGTTACATCTTGATTAGAATATCCATGACCTACTCTTACTGACAATCTTCCTAATCCTTCATATGCAAGAGAGGATTTTATTCTCAAATCAGAATTTTGCCTCAGAATTTGCATAGTTGCTCTAACATATCCCTCTTGTACAACCATATCAAATAATTCCTGTGGATTTCCGGCAAGTCCAACAAATCTTGCAAGATGATCTTCAGAATAACCATTCCATACTCTTCCAAGAACTCTGGTTATACCTTCACGAGCATATTTTTCATTAGTTTCAACGCTTGGATTTGCTTTTTTAATTTGTTCTGTTGCTTCTACGAAACCATTTCTAACAACTTCATTATATAATTCCTGTGGATTTCCGGCAAGTCCAACAAATCTTGCAAGATGATCTTCAGAATAACCATTCCATACTCTTCCAAGAACTCTGGTTATACCTTCACGAGCATATTTTTCATTAGTTTCAACGCT
>JALUUW010000079.1 GCA_027021195.1 Candidatus Pacearchaeota archaeon
AGGGATGCTAATATGTGAATCGTGCAGAGGCAAGGAATAGCTCTCTGATGTTTCCGAAGAATATTTAAATAACAATCCTATTTTATATAAAAAGAGGATTCGAAGTTATGGCAGAAAAAGAAACAGTATTCTCCAGCAAGATAAAATATGATGGAATTTTCTCATTTAAAGATTTTTATCTTTTTTGTTATGAGTGGTTAAGAGATGAAACTGGGCTGAAGATTAATGAAGACAAATATGTTGAGAAAATAAGCGGAGATTCAAAAAACATAGAAATAGAGTGGAGCGGAGACAAAGAAGTTACAGACTACTTCAAATTTGAAGCCAAGATAAAGTTCAGGATACTTGGACTAACTCAGGTAGAAGTAAACAAGCAGGGAGTAAAAATTAAAACGAACAAAGGAAGCATTGAAGTAAAAATGAAAGGAGATCTTATAAGGGATTATAAGGGAAAATTTGAGAGAGATGCTTTCAGAAAGTTTCTAAGGGCGATTTATGAAAAATGGGTTATCTCTTCAAGAGTAGATCAGGTGGGGGAAAAAATAGCAGAAGACTGCGATGAATTTCTGAATCAGGCAAAGGCATATTTGGACCTTGAAGGAAAGAGGTAAACCTATCAAAAAGTTTATATAGAATTTTCGTATGAATTTATTATGAGAAAATTATTCATTTTGTTGCTTATTTTATTAATTGTTTTGCCGTCAGCCACGGCGTTAAATCTGGATATTGAGAAATTAAGTTCAAAAGAAGTCATGGTTGCCGGAATAAACGAGCCGGCTGTTTTTGAAATCAGGGTAACGAACAATGGAGACCAGGATAATCTCAGATTTGACAATCTGCTTGGATTCAGAATGTTTCCAATTGGCACTGTCCCTATAAAAAGCGGAGAGGAAAAAACAATAAAATTAATGATATACCCAAGAGAGGATTTCAGCTACAGAGGCTTTTACAACTTCAAGTACTTTATAACCGGGCAAGACATGACACAAGTGTCAGACGAACTCACAGTAAAAATAATAGACTTAAAGGATGCATTTGAAATTGGCTCAGGAGAGGTTGATTTTGATTCAAACTCCATCGATATTTATATACACAACAGGGAAAATTTTGATTTTAAATCGCTCAGTGTTAAATTTTCATCTCCTTTTTTCAGTATTGAAAAAAATTTCTCCCTTGGCCCAAATGAAAGAAAAGATTTTAAGATTCAGCTGGACAAGAATAGCTTTAAAAAACTGACAGCAGGATTCTATACGTTAAATGCAGAAATAGTTGCTGATGGAAAAAAAGCATATCTTGAAGGCGTAATAAAATTTTCTGAAAGGGATCTTCTTTCAACAACAAAAAAGAATTACGGAATTATTGTAAATACTCAGATAATTGAGAAAGTAAATGAAGGAAACGTAGTGGAGAAGTCAGAAGTAAATCTTAAAAAAAATATAATATCAAGGCTTTTTACAAGTTTCAGTCCTGAGCCAGATGTTGTTGAAAGGCAGGGAATGGTTGTTTACTATACCTGGAAAAGAGACATAAGGCCCGGAGAGAGTCTCAAAATAATCGTAAAAACAAACTGGCTGTTCCCAGCACTAATAATGCTGTTCATTATTGCCGTAGTAATTCTTGCGAAACAGTACTCAAAAACAGATCTCGTTTTAAGAAAAAAAGTATCTTTTGTCAAAGCAAAAGGAGGAGAGTTCGCGCTCAAAGTCTCTATTTTCATCCATGCCAAAAAATATGTTGAAAGAATAAGCATTATAGACAGGCTTCCGCCTCTTGTAAAGATTTACGGGAGGTTTGGAGGGAAAGAGCCGTTAAGGGTAAATGAGAAAAACAGAAAAATAGAATGGGAATTTGAGAGTCTTGAAAGCGGTGAAACAAGAGTGCTGTCATATATAATATACTCCAAAATAGGAGTACTTGGAAAGTTTGCTCTTCCAACAGCAACAGCGCTGTATGAAAGAGAAGGGAGAATAAGGGAATCAGAATCAAACAGGGCTTTTTTTGTCGCTGAACAGAAAGAAAAAGATACTGAAGAGCAATAAATCAGATAAATCAAACTTATTGAAAAAAGCATTTTAACAATGAAAAAGGGCCTTAAAAGCCAAAAAAACAAAGGGATGTCTGCAGTGATTGCATATATTGTTTTAATCTCATTAGCGCTTCTCGTCATAGGGCTTTTTTGGGGCATTATAAGGGAAAGGCTCATGGAAGAGAAAGAGGTTATTGAAATAAAATCCTCTCTTATGAAAGAGCGCATTGACATCAAAAACATAAATTTCAATGCCGCAGACTCTCTAAAAATAAACATAACTCTGAAAAAAACAGGAGGAACGTTTATTTCTAAAAAGCCAGACAGCCCTCCGCCTCTGCCTGATGTAGATGTTATTTCTGTAGCTGACCTATCAGGAAGCATGTTTAATCAGAAAAATGCGCTGATTAGGGCAAATTTAAATCTAACAGAAAGGTTGCTTGAGTCAAAAAGCCAAAACAGAGTTGGAATAGTCGCTTATGGAGGAACTGTTCTTTCTGCATACTCAGTGGATCTAACAAATGATACTGGCTTGCTAAGGAGCAAAATTGAATCATGGAATCCTTATGGCATTACATGCATATGCTGTGGAATAAATGAGGCAGCGTCAAAATTATTAGAGCAGTCCTCAAATGACCGCCTAAAGTCAATTATTGTTATGAGTGATGGAATGGCAAATGTAAGATGCTCCAAACAAGGGACAAGACACCCTTCTAAAGACGCTATTCGTGCGGCATGCGATGCGGCCGCAGATGTTCAAAACCTTACAATCTACTCAATAGGGTTTGGTAGAAGGGCTGATTCCAAAACCCTCACAAATATCTCAAAATGTGGCAATGGAGAATATTACTATGCTGAAGACATAGATGAGCTTATAGACACCTACACAGTCATAGCTGAAGAAATAAAAACAGAATCAAAAGAAATAAAGAAATTTGACTACATTAAAGTCGTATTTTATGATTCAGCAGGAAGGTCTGTTTCAAAGGAGGCAGAAATACCAACTCAGCTTATTTCAAAAACATACAGTTTTGACCTGAATAGCGAAGGCCTGACAGCTCCGATAGTTAGAATAGAAATCTATCCTGTAGTGTTGTCTTCAAAAGGCAGAGAAATTATAGGACCGTTGCTTGATTCATGGGAGGAATTGTAAAAACTTGCCTGAATGGATTCTCCTGTCAAATCTTCAAAAGGATAGGAGAATCTTTAAAAACACTATCTATTTACATATTTTATCCCCGCGTAGCTCAGCGGTTAGAGCGCCTGGCTGTAGATACTATCTAAGGCAGATATTCCCCATGAATAATCAGGGAAACTAAATGAAGCCCCAAAAGCCAGAATATCTCTGTGCAAAAG
The DNA here is from genome assembly GCA_027021195.1 of Candidatus Pacearchaeota archaeon. Taxonomy (GTDB): domain Archaea; phylum Nanobdellota; class Nanobdellia; order Pacearchaeales; family GW2011-AR1; genus JALUUW01. The sequence continues at coordinate 3,383 of JALUUW010000079.1, forward strand.
CAGAACCCGGGAGATCCCCAGTTCGAATCTGGGCGCGGGGATATTTCATGCTACAGCAAATATATTTATAAATATCCCATTCATCTGATTTATTATAAAGATGGTGAAGAGAGAAGTCTTTGCATTGTTTGTATTTTTAATCTTAATGCATGGAATTTCTGCAGTAGAGACTGAAATAAAAATAAAAACCCTTCCAAACCACAATGTAAATGTTAATGTTCTAAACCCTTCTTCAGGGACTTTCGATCTTATCAAAAGATTTAACAAAGATTCTGATGAATACGGTGATGTAAGCTTTGAGCTGACAACCGACAAATCAAAAGTCAACCTCGTAATCTCAATATTCCAGGGAGAGTCAAAAGTAATCTCTGACACCTACCTCAACATGCCGACTAACGAGTCAATAGAGATAAGGATTGCTCCGGAATGGTTTGAATTCATAGAAAGCCCTTCTGAAAATAATAAAACAGAGATTCTGTTTGAGAACGCCTCTTCTGAAGAAATTCCTGAAAACAAAACAAGAAATGAATCAACAGAAATAGCAAAAAAGGAAGGTGAATCAAATATTGCCGGACTTGCAGTCTCAGGCAAAAGAGAAGCTTCTTCAAAAAGTATTATATATGTAGTCGCTGGGATAATTGTCCTTACTGGAATAATGATAGGGGCTCCCCGCCTCATAAGGAGAGCAAGAAAAATACCAGAGCCAAAAGAAATCAAAGTAAAAAAACTAAGTGAAGTAATGAGGGAAAGGGAAGAAAAAGGAAAAAAAAGCAACAGCCTTCAGGAGGCAGAAAAAAGATTAAAAGAAGCCCAGGAAGAGGTAAAAAGATTGAGAATTGAAGAGTTGAAAAACAGGATTAATGAGGAAAAAAGAGAGCTGAAAAAACTGGAAAAAGAAGAGTAGAAAATCTTAAAAAGCGCTTTTCTCTGATTTTTATGCAAGTTGGGTAGTTAACTTCGGAACTCGGCTTTTAAATAAGCGGATTTCATTCATAAGGAAATTGGGTTCTGAGGAAGGTCCGCCCACCTCTGATCTCTTTATGGGAGATTAGACCGAAAGGAGTCATCCATGAAAGTGGATTGTCGCGAGGCAAAGCTCCGGAAAAGAAATGCCACAGCCTGTTCAGAGCAATGAATTCGTGGAAAGAGCGTAGAAGAGCAGGATCTGATGAAACAGCCGTCTTGACTGGTGCAACCCTTTAAGGGGCTTAGTTGAATGTTAACACTTTCTGTCTGCCTAAATTTCGGCGGGGAAAGACAGAAGGCGGCCTATTCCCAACTTGCGTATTCTCCAAATGTTTCTTCAATCTCCAGATTAATGCTGCCAAAGTGGAAAAAATCAGAAGAGTTATTAAAGACACAATCCCCCACATAAACACTCTCTCACTGATAACGCTGAACTGGGAGCTTGCTGTAATCGTTTTCCCTCCTGATCTTGCCTTTATTCCAACCACGTATTTCCCTGTAGAAAGATTCTCCATTTGAAATGTTTTTAGATAGCTTCCTTCATCAGAAAGGACAACGTCCTCTCTCTCTTTAAAGTAGGTTCTTCCTGAAAAGTCCATTATGACATATTCCACACTGAGCTTGTCATTAAAATCAATTCCATCTCCAAAAAAGCTTATTT